>CABHOJ010000118.1 GCA_902168195.1 uncultured Methylotenera sp. | reverse complement strand
GTTTTGAATGGCTTTGTGACCTCTGTACCTATGATCCTGCCATTTGCCATGCGAAAGACACGATCGCACTTTTCGATCGTCGACAGTCTGTGTGCGACAATCAGAATAGTCTTTTGGCCATGCAGCGAATCCACTGCTTGCATGAACTGGGTCTCAGTATCGATGTCCAGTGCACTGGTGGCTTCATCCAGCACAAGTACAGCCGGGTCATGGTAGAGCGCTCGTGCAATACCTATCCGCTGCCGCTGTCCGCCTGAGAGTCTTACGCCGCGTTCGCCGACGATGGTGTGCATGCCCTTAGGTAGCGCGTCTACAAAGCTTTGCAGCTGCGCCGCTTTCAGAGCGCGCCTGACTGCGTCATCATCGATATCTTCCTCAGCCAAGCCGAACGCCACGTTGCGTCGCAGCGTATCGTCAGTGAGATAGATGCTTTGCGGCACGTAACCGATCTGATTTTGCCAGGCTCGCAGGTTTTGCTGTATATCCGCCCCATCTACCAGCACCTTGCCGTTTTCTGACTTGAGCAAACCCAACACAATGTCGATCAGGGTACTTTTCCCCGACCCGCTTTCGCCAACAAAGCCCACCATCTCACCTTTAGCGATCGTCAGGCTAATGTCTTCCACCGCCGGCTTCTTCGCCGCCGGATAAGCGTAGGAAACATGCTCAAGCACCAGTGAATCTCGCAAAGCTACAGCCTTGGTAACGGAGCTTGGTTCTTCTGCTGGAAGATTCAGTTCGTCATGCAGCATCTGCACCACGGGCAGGCCAAAGCGCAACTGTTGGATACTGCTGATGATACGGTTTGCCGAGGGCATCAACCTGAAACTCACCGCGGCGAATAAGGCCAGCGTCGGCAAGATGGCTAGCATTGACTTACCCTGCATGGTCATGCTGACCAACAGGACGGCAAGCGCGGATATCGCAAGCAGCTCCAGCCATAGGCGGGGGAGCTGTTGCATTACCGACTGTCGCTGGTTCATGTGCATGCTTTGCCTGGTATGCAGGTCATATTGATGTAGAAAATCGACTTCACGCCCTAGCAGCTTGGCGTCCTTGACGCCCCCTAGACCATGATGCAACTGTTTAATTCTTGTCCCTTCATGCATCAGGCGTTGCTTACCCCAATATGCGACCCGCTTCTTCGTAATCTTCTGGAACGACAGACCCGCGATCAGCAGGATGCCAAAGACTC
The DNA here is from genome assembly GCA_902168195.1 of uncultured Methylotenera sp. Taxonomy (GTDB): domain Bacteria; phylum Pseudomonadota; class Gammaproteobacteria; order Burkholderiales; family Methylophilaceae; genus CABHOJ01. The sequence continues at coordinate 7,268 of CABHOJ010000118.1, read as the reverse complement.
CAATAGAGCCCATAGGCTCGATCAACAGCAGCATAACGAATAAGCCGAACACGACCAGTGATTCAGCAAGGATAAATACGGAGGGCGTGACCGCAGCATTGATGAACATCGACATTTCACCTTGCAGGTTACGGACCAAGTGCGCGGAATTGCGCTGCAGATGGAAGCTGTAGGGCTGTCGCATGTAAATGGCAAAAAGTCTAGTAGACAATGCGTGTTGCAAGCCGTAGATGAATTTCGATTGCTTCCAGGCCAAAAAGCCTAGATACACGTTCTTGAACAGATACACAAAAAGCAACAACAACATGGTCGCAATCACCAGTGTCTGCTGGCTGGGTTCCCCGATCTGAATATAGAAGTCCTTGAAAAATGCCTGTCGGGAATGCACCTCAGGTTGGGTGAGCATGGTGATCACCGGCACGACCAGGCCTAAACCCAGCATTTCCAGCAATGCGCCCAGCACCATCAGCAACCACAGGCGAATCGCGCGTCCTTTAAATGCTACGGGCAGCATCGACGATAGGCGACGAACCGTCTGTAAATCGAGTTCCGCAGGCTTTTTGGATAGAGTCATGAATGAGAAGATCTCACATATATTCCTACAGCACCGGGGATGACATAGATAGGTTTATGTATCCAGCAGCAATTTCAATGTTCATCCAGCGAAATCCTGATAAGCAATGGCAAGCCCTTGATCCAGTGTCGTGCTTGCACGCCACCCAAGTGCGTTCAAACGTGAGAAGTCCATAAGCTTGCGCATAGTACCGTCAGGCTTGGCCGGATCGAGCTCGATCACTCCCTCGAATCCGACCACGTTCTTCACTTTATCCGCAAGCTCAAGGATGGTCAGATCCTCACCCACCCCGATATTCACCAATGGCGCGATACCATCAATTCGATCACTGCCTAGCAAGGGGATAAAATCATCATCAGGCAGATTCATCACGAAGACACAGGCATCCGCCATGTCATCGCTGTAGAGGAATTCACGTCTCGGCTTACCGGTGCCCCAGACATTGACCGTCTCGGCGCCGTTGATCTTCGCTTCATGGAATTTTCGGATTAGCCCGGGAATCACATGACTATTCTCCGGATGATAATTGTCACCGGGGCCATAGAGGTTGGTCGGCATCACAGCAAGATAATGGGTGCCGTACTGGCGGTTATAGCTCCAGCACATCTCGATGCCTGCGATCTTGGCCAGGGCATAGGGACGGTTGGTCGGCTCCAGCGGGCCGGTCAGCAAGTATTCTTCCTTGATCGGCTGTGGGCAATCACGCGGGTAGATGCAGCTGGATCCGAGGAACAGCAGTCGTTTGACGCCGGCAGCATAAGACTGCTCGATGACGTTGTTCTGGATCGCGAGGTTGTCGCGGATGAAGTCTGCGGGATAGTTGTTGTTGGCGAGGATACCGCCGACCTTGGCCGCCGCGAGGAACACATAATCCGGCTTTTCGCTTCGGAGGAAGGCGCCGGTCGCTTCGGCATCCGTCAGGTCCAGCTCGGCATGGGTGCGCAGCAACAGGTTGCTGTAGCCCTTGGCTTGCAGGTTGCGCACCAGCGCCGAATCCACCAGCCCGCGATGTCCCGCGATATAGATCTTAGCGTGCTTGTCCATGATCACTCGTGGTAGTCGAAGGCGTTGTAGCCGTGCTTCTTGACCAATTCATCGCGCTCGGCGGACTTCAGGTCTTCGCGCACCATCTCGCTCACCAGTTCGGCGAAACTGATCTTCGGCACCCAGCCCAGCTTTTCTTTCGCCTTGGTCGGGTCGCCCAACAAGGTCTCGACTTCGGTCGGGCGGAAGTAGCGCGGATCGACCTGCACGATGCATTTACCGTGCGCGTCGTAACCTTTTTCATCCACGCCCTCACCTTTCCAGGTGATCTCGATGCCAAGTTCCTTGGCGGCGGCGTTGACGAAGTCGCGGACGCTGTATTGCACACCGGTAGCGATGACGAAATCTTCGGGTTGGTCTTGCTGCAGCATCAACCACTGCATCTCGACGTAATCCTTGGCATGACCCCAGTCACGCAACGCGTTCATGTTGCCGAGGTAGAGGCAATCCTGCAGGCCGAGCTTGATGCGGGCCATGGCGCGGGTGATCTTGCGCGTGACGAAGGTCTCGCCGCGGATCGGCGATTCATGATTGAACAGGATGCCGTTGCAGGCATAGATACCGTAGGCTTCGCGGTAGTTGACCGTGATCCAGTAACCGTAGAGCTTGGCGACCGCGTAAGGACTGCGTGGATAGAACGGCGTGCTCTCCTTCTGTGGGATCTCCTGAACGAGGCCATAGAGTTCTGAGGTCGAAGCCTGGTAGAAACGGGTCTTCTTCTCCAGCCCGAGGATGCGGATCGCTTCCAGGATACGCAGGGTACCCAAGCCATCGGCGTTCGCGGTGTATTCCGGAGTCTCGAAGCTGACCGCAACATGGCTCATGGCGGCAAGGTTATAGATCTCGTCAGGCTGGACTTGCTGGATGATGCGGATCAGGTTCGTGGAATCCGTCAGGTCGCCATAGTGCAGGACGAAGTTCTTGTTATCGACATGCGGATCCTGATACAGGTGATCGATACGGTCCGTATTGAAGAGTGAGGCTCTGCGTTTGACGCCATGGACGATATAGCCTTTCTCCAACAGCAGTTCAGCAAGATAAGCCCCATCCTGGCCTGTCACCCCCGTGATTAACGCAACTTTTTTCATTCAGCGACTACCCTTCCGTAAGTATCTTCAAATCTGAGGATATCGTCCTCGCCCACATAGTCGCCGCATTGCACCTCGATGATGCTGAGCGGGATCAAGGCCGGGTTCTCCAGACGATGCCTGTTGTTCTTTGGTATATAGGTGGGTTCGTTTTCTTCGAGCAGGATCTTGCGCTCGCCGTTGGTGATCTTCGCCGTGCCTGATACCACGACCCAATGCTCGGAGCGGTGATGGTGCAATTGCATGGAAAGCTTCGCACCCGGGTTGACGACGATACGCTTGATCTTGAAATTGGGCCCCTCTTCAAGCACGGTATAGGTGCCCCACGGCCGATGCACCGTGACATGCAGTTCCGTGAGTTCCGGCTTGCGTTTCTGTACCTCACCGACAAGCGCCTTGATATCCTCCGTGCGGCTGCGGTCGCAGATCAGCGTGGCATCCGCGGTCTGGATCACCGCGAGATTGCTTACGCCCAGGGTCGCCAGCAGGCCACTATTGGTCCACAGCAAGCTATCTGTCGTATCCTCGGTGATTACTTCACCCTGCGTGACGTTGTTCTCGGCGTTCTTGCCGTGACGCTGGTAGATCGAATCCCAGCTGCCCAAGTCACTCCATGCCATATCCACCGGCACCACGGCGACCTTTTCTGCCTTCTCGGCAAGGCCATAATCCATCGAGATGTTGGGGAAAGCCGGATACGCCGAAGCCAGATTCTCGTCCGTCAGCGTCTCCAGGATCGCCAGGATCTGGGGCTGATATTGCGCAAGCATCTGCATGAAATCCCGCGCCTTGAACACGAACATCCCACTGTTCCAGAGATACCCTTCTTTCAGGAATCCCCTGGCGGTCTGCAGATCGGGTTTCTCCACGAAACGCGCGACTTGATGGACTGGCAGCGCGGTGCCATCCGTGACGTGATTTGGAGCTGGATGTATGTAGCCGTAACCCGTCGCAGGCTCGTTCGGCGTGATGCCGAGCAAAGTCAGGTAACCCAGCTCGGCGGCTGCCTCGGCGCTTTGCCAGGCCGCCTGGAAGGCCACTTCGTTATCGACTGCGTGATCTGAGGGAAAGACCCCGATCACGGCATCAGGGTTGGTCTTGTGGATGTGACTGACGGCCCAGGCGATCGCTGGCAAGGTATTGCGGGCACAAGGCTCAGCCATGACACCGTCGACAGCCTCCGGCACGGTCTCGGACAACTGGCCCTTGACCTCGAAACGGTGATCCTGATGGGTGACGGTGATGAGATGGGACGATCCGACGACGCGCGCCAGACGGGAGGCTGTTTGTTGCAGCAGGGAAGTTTCGCCGTTCAGCGCCAACAATTGTTTAGGTCGCAATGCCCGCGACAAGGGCCACAAACGTGTGCCGGAACCGCCGCACAAGATGATCGCAAAACGTTCGCTCACGGGCGAATCTCCCCTTCAGTCGCTGCTTCACGTCGCAGCTCTTCAATTTCTTCTTGGAGCGCCTCGTATTCCTGAAGCTTGTATTTCAGGAATCGCAGCGTGATGCTGGCCTTTTCCTCGATACCGCTCGGCGTGAGCAGGTACATGTATGCCAGCTTATTCTTATTGTTCCTGAAATTGGTGGCTTTCAGCAGGCCTTTCTCGATGAGCGCTTTCAGGCAGAAATTCACCTTGCCCAGGCTGATCCCTAACTGTTGGGCCAGTTCCCGTTGGCTGATGGCCGGATTACTTTCTACCAGCTTCAGTATCTTGTAGCGGTATTCATCGGTCAGCATGATGACGGGGTTTGCCTATGCGTTCAAGAGTTGAACGCAGTGTAGCAAAAAAGCTTTGGAAAAGCCAAGCGGCTTTTAGGGATATTGATTGATTTGCGCGTCAGGCGCTGTAAAAACTACGATACCAGCGGACGAACTCGCCGATGCCGTGATCGATATCAGTCGAAGGCCGGTAGCCCAAGTCCTGACCGAGGGCCGTGACATCGGCATAGGTGGATGGCACGTCACCCGGCTGCAACGGCAACAAACACTTCTCGATAAGACGGCCGGTCGCTCTCTCGATGGCCTCGATGAAGGTCATCAGCCTGACCGGTTTGCTATTGCCGATGTTATAGACCCGGTAAGGTGCGGATGATGTCGCCGGATCGGCACTGACCGCGTCCCAATCCGCCACTGCCGTTGCAGGGTGGTCGATCACACGGACGACACCATCGACGATATCGTCTATGTAGGTGAAATCGCGTTGCATTTCGCCGTGATTGAACACGTCGATGGGTTTGCCTTCGAGCGCAGCCCTGGTGAAGAGGAACAAGGCCATGTCCGGCCTGCCCCATGGCCCATAGACCGTGAAGAAGCGCAGTCCGGTGGTTCGGATGCCGAAGAGATGCGAGTAGGTATGCGCCATCAACTCATTGGATTTCTTGCTGGCCGCATACAGGCTGACCGGATGGTCGACATTATCGGAAGTCGAGAAAGGATAGCTTTCGTTCAAGCCATATACTGAAGAGCTGGAGGCGTATGACAGGTTGATGACCTTGAAATGCCTGCAAGCTTCGAGGATGTTCATGAAGCCGGTGATATTCGAATGCAGGTAGGCGTATGGATTCTCCAGCGAGTACCTGACGCCGGCCTGCGCTGCCAGATGGCAGACCGCATCGAACTTCTCTTGCCGGAACAGGCGGTCGATACCCTCCTTATCCTGCAGGTCGAGTCTGATGAAACGATAATTTGGGTGAATGGAAGATGTGACCAATTCACCATCAGAAACCCGATCTCTGGCAATACCACTTTCAGCCAGTCGACCGTACTTCAAATCCGTATCGTAATAGTCATTGATGACATCCAAACCAACGACCTCATTCCCACGCCCTAGGAGTTTCAGTGCCAAGTGAAAGCCGATGAAACCAGCAGTGCCGGTCACCAATATCTTCATGCTGCACGACCGATGGAGTGATAAATAAAACCTCGCTGTTGAACACGTCTTGGCATGTAGAGATTGCGCCCATCGAATATCAGAGGCTCGCTTAATTGCTGACGGATGAGGTCAAAGTCTGGCGCACGGAAATTCTGCCATTCTGTGACAATGACTAGGGCATCGGCGCCTTTTAGGCAGGCTTCCTTGGTGCCGCATAGCCTGAGATCATCCCTGTCGCCATAGATGCGCTGGGCTTCGTCCATCGCTTCAGGATCGTAGGCTTGCACTTTCGCGCCTGCTTCCCATAAAGCTTCCATCAGCACCCGGCTCGGGGCTTCCCGCATGTCATCGGTATTGGGCTTAAAACTTAACCCCCAGAGCGCAAAGGTCTTACCCGACAATTGACCGCCATAATGGCCGTTGATCTTCTGGAACAACACCTGTTTCTGCTTGGCGTTGCGTGCTTCCACCGCCTTCAGGACATCGGCGTCGAAATCGATCTGCTCCGCCGCCTTGATTAGGGCTTGCACATCTTTGGGGAAACAAGAACCGCCGTAACCGGCACCCGGATAGATGAAGTGGTAACCGATGCGCGGATCGCTACCGATACCCTGCCGCACCATCTCGACATCGGCGCCCAGCTTTTCCGCCAGGTTAGCGATCTCGTTCATGAAGCTTATCTTGGTCGCCAGCATGCAGTTGGCGGCGTACTTCGTCAGCTCGGCGCTTCGTACATCCATAACGATGATCTTCTCGCGATTGCGGTTGAACGGTGCATACAGCTCACGCAGGACCTCTTCCGTTTCCTCGCAGCTGGTGCCGATGATGATACGGTCGGGGCGCATACAATCGGCGACTGCAGAGCCTTCCTTGAGGAATTCAGGATTGGAGGCCACATCGAATTTGAGGTCTTCACGTTTACGCTTCTTCAAGACCTGCGCGACCTTGGCCGAGACTTTTTCTGCCGTACCTACAGGCACGGTGGATTTGTCGACCAGTATCTGATTGCTCTCCATATGGGTGGCAATCGTCTCAGCCACGGCCAACACGTATTGAAGGTCGGCCGAGCCATCTTCGTCGGGCGGCGTACCCACCGCGATGAACTGCACCTCGCCATGCTTCACGCCTTCAGCGGCATCGATCGTAAATTTAAGTGTGCCCTTGGCGAAGTTCTCCTTAACAAGGCTGTCTAGACCGGGTTCATAGATTGGAATGACGCCTTGCTTAAGATCTTCAACCTTTTTTTCGTCGACATCGACACACACAACGTCATGACCCGCATCTGCTAGGACCGCAGCTTGAACCAAGCCCACGTATCCAATCCCAAAAACTGTGACTTTCATATTATTCCTCTTATTGGTGAGTCATCTGCTTTGCCCCGATTACTGTACGAACGTATAATGAAGTTTTTATGAACGCGATTGAACGATTGGCCGCATCTGGGCATCCATAGGTGTTGTAGACGGAATGTATGGGACCCGACGGAACAATCAGCAAGATCGCTGGGTTTTATAGGTAACGGCTGCTATTAAATCGCTTCCGTGATAATCCTCAATAGTCCGAGTGGACCAACATCAATGCCAACATTAATGATCACCGGCGCCAATCGTGGATTGGGCCTTGAATTCACCAAGCAATATCTTGCCGATGGCTGGAAAGTCGTCGCCACCTGTCGCGATCCGC
>CABHOJ010000117.1 GCA_902168195.1 uncultured Methylotenera sp. | reverse complement strand
TTCTTGGATTGCTCGGTATCAAACAGGTCCGGGCTGATCTTCAGCGGCTGGTTGTTCTTGGTATCGGTGAACGCGGTCTCGGCCGCATTGGCGGTATTGAGGTCGAGCACCACCGCCATGATGAACACCATCAGCCCAATAAATATTTTCATCGGATAGGTTTGCATATTCATCTCCTCAGATTGATTAGAGACTTCAAAAGAAAATATGGCAAAACACTTCCCCGAACCTGTTCGAAGAGGATTCGGCAGGCAAAGTTCCGAAGTCGGTTGAGCCGAACGGACTAGTTTGGCAAGATAGGGGTCTTTCGCATAATGGAATGGCACATGAACCGGTATTTTCAAGCGTTAACGCTGCCTCTCGCACTCGTCGCCTTGCTGGCTGGCTGCAGCTCGATGGATAAGTACAACCCCTTCACCGACAACCCGACCATCGTCGAGATCCCGCGCGCGCCGGCGGATGCCACCGAGTACCTCTGTGAAGGCAACAAGCGCTTCTACGTGCGTCCGATGGACAAAGGCAGCCGCGTCTGGCTTATCTATCCGGATCGCGAGATCGGCCTGGAAAAGGTCGGCAGTACCGGTGACCGTTACTCTAACGGCATCGCCGTACTCGATATCAACGGTAACGAAGCCACCCTGAGTGACGGCCCCAAAGTCGATTACAAGGCCTGTCAGGCCGTTAACCCGAAAAAGAAATAGCGAAGAACGAGCGTGGTGGATGCCAACCGCGGGGATTTGCATGCGCTGACGGTGCGATTCCCGCATGCCGGCGTGGTCGAGGCCATCTATCTGCGTCCGGCGCGTCGCGTGCCGGTCGCCCAGACCACACATACCTTCGCCGAGGCGGGCTTGGGGCTGGCTGGTGACCGCAAATCTGACAGCCGATCGGCCCAACCGGGCGGCAGCAATCGCCAGGTGACCTTGCTACAGGCCGAACACCTGCCGGTGATCGCCGCCTTGCTCAAGCGCGATCGTATCGATGCCGCGCTCCTGCGACGTAACCTCCTCATTTCCGGGATCAACCTGCTGGCGACACGCAGCCTGTTCAAGGATCAGCCCATGCGGCTGCAGATCGGGGATTGCGTGTTGGAGATCACCGGCCCCTGCGAGCCGTGTTCACGGATGGAGGAAGTGCTGGGGCCGGGCGGATATAACGTGATGCGCGGGCATGGCGGTCTCAATGCCCGCATCCTCGCTAGCGGCGAGATCCGGGTAGGCGCCGCGGTGACCTGTTATCCCGCTCAAGCCACGCTGGCGCTCTAGATCCTGCGCTGGTCCCTGGCAGCCTGACGGCCGTCAGACCCTGCCTCAAGGCCCTTTCAGCGCCTCGACCGAATCCTTGTCCAGGTCTTCCAACAGCAGACTCAAACGTGCCAGTTCGGTCTGGTTGCCCGCCTGCTTGGCCAGCCTGCCCAGGCCCAGCATGCTGCTGGTGTGACGCGCGTTCAGCGCAAGGATCGCTTCATAGCCGGCCTTGGCCTGCTGTTGGTCTCCAAGATTCTCCGTTGCCAGCGCGACGTAGTACATGGCTTCCAGGTTGTCCGGTTCGCGTTTCAGCCAGGCCTGCGCGATCTGCTGCAAATCGCCCCATTCCTTGTTCTGCAACGGCAGCACCACACGCATGAAATAGGGCCGCTTGTCTTCCGGCGCATCCCAGAACGGCGTACCCGGCTGTCCGACGATCGGGTTCTCCGGCAGCTTCATCGCCTGCTTGATCCAGTTGACCGGCACGCCATAGAAATAGGCGTTCCGCCCCGGGCTCTTGACCGTATTCATGCCCAGCAACTTGCCTTCGTCGTCGAATATCGGGCTGCCGCTCGCCCCCATGATGAACGAAGCTGAGGTGCGGATGACGTAACTACCGTCCATGAGATAGAGCGCCTTGATCTGGCCATAGGTGGTCAACGGTTTGGGCGGGCCGCCGGGGAACCCGATCGAGAACACCGATTGCTCGTACTGCAGCTGGTCGCTATCGCCGAGCTTGGCCGGTTTCAGCGGCAGGTACTGGAAACGCAGGATGCACACGTCATGCGCCCAGTCCTCCTGCACTGCGGTTGGCAGGTAGAATTCGCCGGAAGCGGTGACATTGATGCCGTTGGAATCGGCCAGCACGTGGCAGTTGGTGGCGATGGTGTTCTCCGCGACCACGACGCCCGAGCCGACGCCCTGCCCGCCGTTCTTGGTCACGGTGTTGACCTTGACGATGGAAGCCTTGAGGTTATACACCGTGTCCACGCTGGGTTCGGCCAGCGCGGCCTGGGCCGTGAGCAGCGTGAGCAGATAGGTACCGGTTAAAAAGATTGCGCGCATAATGCATCCTCGATGAACATGCTATACAGACCTGTTTTTACCTTAAGGATTCCAAGCAGCATGCATGCCATGACACTTTTTTATCGTTGCCTGGTGGGATTCATATTGCTGACCGGTTCGCTGTCAGCGCTGGCCGAGAAGCCAGCCGGTTTCGTCTATCTCGATGAAGCCATCCCCACCATCCAGCTCGAACTCCGCTACACCACCGAGCACAATTTCGTCGGCCGCCCCATCGACGGTTACGTCAAACCCCGGGCAATCCTCACGACAGAAGCGGCGCATGCCTTACTCAAGGTACAGAATGCCCTCGCCGAATTCAAGCTTGGCCTTAAGGTCTACGACGCCTACCGTCCGCAGCGCGCCGTCGACGATTTCCTGCGCTGGGCGGCGGATCCCACAGATACCAAGCACAAGGCCGACTACTATCCGGAGCTCGATAAATCCGAACTGTTCAAGCAGCAATACCTGGCGGAGCGCTCCGGCCACAGCCGCGGTAGCACGGTGGATCTCACGTTGATCGCGCTCGATAGCAAGCAGGAACTGGATATGGGCAGCACCTACGATTATTTCGGCCCTGCCTCCTGGCCGACCTCTACCGTGCCGAACGCCCAGCAACGTGCGAATCGCATGCTGCTAGAGTCGGTGATGGTGCAACACGGTTTCGTGCCCTACCCGCAGGAATGGTGGCATTTCACCCTGAAACCCGAGCCCTATCCGGACCGCTACTTCGATTTCCCGGTCGAGTGAGTCCAGTCTGAGAGAGTGCTCACTGCTACTGCTTGCAGGCGATATCCACTTCGCGTTTCTGATGGCCGCGGATCTCTTCCTGGTTGGCGATATCGAATCCGCTCGGGCACATCTCATGCGCCTTATCCCAGCAATCCTTCCACTGCAGGAATCCGCTGCACGCCAGCCTCGTCCAGGTGCGTGTATCGTTTTTGCTGGTGTTCGTGGCACAGGCGGAGAGGGTCAACATCATGAGGGCGATCAGGGCAAAATGCAGTTTCATGGCGTTAGCTTTCAAGTGGCGTCCAATATACGACTGCACGCCCGCAACGAAGGTTCAGCCAGCGGCCTGGCGGAAAATTACCGTGAGTTCAGCCACGCATCGCGCTAAAATAGCTGCTTAATCAAGTCACTTATAACAATGATCGCGCGAGGAGCCCCATGCTGATTCAAAGCCATATCGTTGATTTGCCAACGCCCACCGGTACCATGCGCACCTATGTCCACCGTCCGGTGGCAGAAGGCCAATATGCTGCCATCCTGTTCTATTCCGAGATCTTCCAGCAGACCGGCCCCATCGAGCGCGCCGCCAAGATCATGGCTGGTCAGGGTTATGCCGTGCTGGTGCCAGAAGTGTTCCACGAGCTGAACCCGATCGGCACCGTGCTCGGTTATGACGATGCTGGCCGCGAGAAGGGCAACGCCGACAAGGCCGCCAAGGACGTGCAAGGCTACGATACCGACAACCGCGCCATGATCGAATGGGTGCAATCGCAGCCGTGGTGCTCGGGCAAGATCGGCGCCATGGGCTTCTGCATCGGCGGTCACCTGGCTTTCCGTGCCGCCCTGCAGCCGGAAGTCAAAGCCACCGCCTGCTTCTACGCCACCGACCTGCACACGCAGATCATCCCCAACAAGCCGGGCCAGCACAGCATGGAACGCCTCGCCGACATCAAGGGCGAGCTGCAGATGATCTGGGGCAAGCAAGACAACCACATCCCGACCGCCGGTCGCGCCAAGGTCTACCAGCAACTGACCGACGCCAACCTCACTTTCACTTGGCACGAATTCAACGGCCAGCACGCCTTCATGCGTGACGAAGGCGAACGCTACGATCCGGAATTGCAGATGTTGGGCTACCAGCTTGCCCTGTCGATGTTCACGCGCACCCTGCGCTGAACCGGCGCTTAGTCATACGCCTGGCCGGCATATGCCGGCCAGCGATATCCATAAAATCAAAGATTATTTCCCTGCATGGTAGGTACATGCCATGCTGTAAAGCTAGTCACACGGCTCATATCGCATAGCACGAATCGCATAGCACGAAAGGAACCCACCATGACAACGCTACGTTTAGGCGACACCGCCCCCGATTTCACCCAGGATTCCAGCATCGGCCCCATCTCCTTCCACCAGTGGCTGGGCGAGAGCTGGGGTGTCCTGTTCTCGCATCCCGCCGATTTCACGCCGGTCTGCACCACCGAGCTTGGCGCCACCGCCAAGCTGGCCGATGAATTCAAGCAACGCAACGTCAAGGCCATCGCGCTCTCGGTCGATCCGGTCGCGTCGCATCATGGCTGGATCAAGGATATCAACGAGACCCAGGGTTGCGAGGTGAATTTCCCCATCATCGCCGACGAGGACAAGAAGGTCGCCGCGCTCTACGACATGATCCACCCGAACGCGCTGGCCAATGCCACCGTGCGCTCCGTGTTCATCATCGACCCCAGCAAGAAGATCCGCCTGACGCTGACCTACCCCGCCAGCACTGGTCGCAATTTCAACGAGATCCTGCGCGTGATCGATTCGCTGCAGCTCACCGAATACCACAGCGTGGCGACACCCGCGAACTGGAAGGATGGCGACGATGTGGTGATCGTGCCTTCCCTGCAAGATCCTGAGGTACTTAAGGCCAAGTTCCCCAAGGGGTTCAAGGCCATCAAGCCTTATCTGCGTATGACGCCACAGCCCAACAAGTAGGGGTTTCGTCCAAACGAAAAAGCCACCGCAAGGTGGCTTTTTCATGGGCCAATCGCTGCGCTATTCCACACTCTCCCAGGCATTCACCTCTTTCGCCGACACCACATAGGTGTAATGGTGATAACGGCCACCCAGCCACAGGCATAAGCCGATCACCGCGAACGCTAGTTGCCCTAGCGCCAGCCACAGCACTGAATGCATGAGGAATGGCGCGATCAAGCCGGCCACTGCCGCCCCTAGCATGGTCTGCGTGAATGACTGGCAGGAAGCCACTGTGCCGCGAATGTTGGGGAACAGGTCCATCACCAGTAGCGTGAGGATAGGCGCCACCAACGACATGCCGAAGGTGTAGAAGAATAGCGGCATCACCGACCACGGGATCGCAGGCGGCAGGTACAGGTGATAGATCACATTGCCGGCCGCTGCGCCGATCAGCATGAAATACCCGAGGAACATCAGTTTCGGGATCGAGACCTTGCCCGCTAAGCGGTTGGCGGTGAACGCCCCGAGGAAGATCCCGGCCACGGCTGGCACGAATTGCCAGGCGAACTGGTCCGGGCCGAGGCCTAGATGCTGGGTGATGAAAATGGGTGCCGCCGCCACATACAGGAACAGCCCGGCGAAGTTGAAGGCGATGGCCCCGGCTTTGAGCTGGAACGCCAGCGACCGGAAGATCTGTGTGTAACTCCCCCACAGGAATCGCGGGTTGAACGGTGTGCGCTGTTCTACAGGCAAGGTCTCCGGCAGGCGCTTGTAGCAGTACCACAGCAGCATGGCCGTGTAAGCGAAGATGGCGAGGAAGATGGTGCGCCAGTCGTAGTGCTTGACCACCCAGCCGCCGAAGATCGGCGCGGCGGCCGGTGCCGTGGCGAAGATCATGGTCACCAGAGAGAGCAGTCTGGCGGCATCGGCATCCGCATAGAGGTCGCGGATGATGGCGCGCCCGACCACCACACCTGCCCCGGCAGAGACCCCCTGCAACACGCGGAATACCCACAGGTATTCGATGCTATGTGAGGCCGCGCAACCCAGCGTGGCGATGGCGAACACCGCCAGCGAGACCAGGATGATGTTGCGTCGCCCGAAGGCATCCGACAGCGCGCCATGCCAGAGGATCATCACGGCGAACGCGAACATGTAGGCGGTGAGCGTCTGCTGCACCCCGATGAGGTCGGTGCCCAGCGACTGCTCGATATTGGGGAAGGCCGGCAGGTAGGTATCCACCGAGAATGGGCCGAGCATGGCGAGCGCCGCCAGCATCAGGGCCAGCATATTGCCGGTGGGGAGCAGGATCTTGCTTGCGGTCGAGCTGGAGGGTTGCGGGGTCATGGGCGTACTATAAAACAATCCGGCTGAGACAAACTGCCGGAGCGTCCGTCAAAACGATGCGGGCACGCGTAAACATGGTCGACTGGCGATCAGCGTGTCACATCTAAACAAATACATGCAAGGTTGGAGTTCTGTACCTTTCGATGTTTCAATAACGGCTTACCCAAGTTTTCCCCATCGCCGAGTTCAGACCTGATCGGCGAACGTATCCAACCAGATAGGTGATCCATGGCATCCTTCAACACCCTGCTCAACAGCACCTGGCAACGCATCACCGAGCTTTATGGCCGCAGCTTCATCTGGAGCCTGATCGTCATCGCAG
>CABHOJ010000116.1 GCA_902168195.1 uncultured Methylotenera sp. | reverse complement strand
CTCGAGATCCGCCGGGCTCAGCAATTCGCGGACGACCGTTTCAAACAAGCGGACGAACGCTTCAAGATCCTGTTCGCGGATGGACAAGCCGGCCGCCATCGCGTGCCCCCCGAAACGCAGGATGAGATCCGGCGCTCGTTTCGACACCAGGTCCAGCGCGTCACGCAGATGCAGGCCGCTGATGGAGCGTCCGGACCCCTTAAGCACACCATCGCCGGCATCGGCGAACGCGATCACAGGACGGTGGTAACGTTCCTTGAGACGGGACGCCAAGATGCCGATCACGCCTTGATGCCAATCCGCGTCATAGAGACTCAAGCTGTAGCGATCCGCCACCTCGATCTCCGCCAGACTGGCCAGGGCAGCCTCGTGCATGCCCGCTTCGATGTTGCGACGTTCCAGATTCAGTATATGTAGCTGTTGCGCCAGGCGCTGCGCCTGCTCCGGGTCGTCTTCCAGCAGGCACTGGATACCGAGCGACATGTCGTCGAGCCGCCCTGCGGCGTTGAGCCGCGGCCCGACGGAGAAGCCGAGGTCCTGTGCGCCGGCTCGACTGGGGTCACGTCCGGCCAGGCGCATCAACGCGGGGATCGCCGGGCAGCATTTGCCCGCACGGATGCGCCGCAACCCCTGCTCGACCAAGATACGATTGTTTTCGTCGAGCTTGACCAGGTCGGCGACGGTTCCCAGCGCCACCAGGTCCAGCAGTTCGGTCAGGTTGGGTTCGGCCTTGTCTGCAAAGGCGCCACGTTCACGCAGTACCGCGCGCAAGGCAAGCAAGGCATAGAACATCACGCCCACTCCGGCCAGGTGCTTGCTGGGAAAATCGCAGCCGCGCTGGTTCGGGTTCAGGATGCACGCGGCATCCGGCGTCTCGTCCCCAGGCAGGTGATGATCCGTGACCAGCACAGGGATGCCAAGCGCGTTGGCCGCCCGCACTCCATCGACACTGGCGATGCCGTTGTCGACGGTGACGATGATATCGGGCTGCCGTGTCGCGGCGAGTGCGACGATCTCCGGCGTCAGCCCGTAGCCGTATTCGAAGCGATTCGGCACCAGGAAGTCCACGATTGCCCCCAGGCTGCGCAAGCCGCGCACGCCTACTGCCGTCGCCGTGGCGCCATCCGCATCGTAATCCCCGATGATCAACAGCCGTTTGCCCTGCTCGATGGCATCGGCCAGTAACCGCGCCATGGCGACGTTGTTGGTCAGTTTGTCCGGGGCGATCAGCCCGCCCAGGCTTGCCTCCAGTTCCGCCACCTGACGGATACCGCGCGCGGCGAGCACGCGTGCAAGCGCCTCGGGCAAACCTGCCTTCGCCAGGGTTTCGGCAGAGGCGATGTCGTATTGACGTGTAACGATGGTGACCATGATGTTTAAGGGAGCGTGTTCAGTACGATTGTAACGGTTTCGACCTGCGCCATCGTTTCCAAAGATCGAGACGGCCCAACTCGGCAACCATCAACTTGCTCCGCATCACCAGCGTGACCTTGAGACGACTGAGATTGCCGGCGCGCAAGGCTTCATGCGTCGCTAGCACCTTCTTGGCGAAATCGGCCTCCCCACTATGCATCACGACCAGGGCTCGATCCCCATGGGCAGCGTCTATCGTATCAAGCGCATCGATGGCATGGGTCTGAGCACCGGTGAGCCTGGCGAGTCCGAGCGCAAGGGTGTGGCTTCCGTATACATCTGTATAGAACTGCACGCCGTTAGCCTTCGGCAGGCGCCCCTGCCCCGACACCCAGAGACTATTGACCGCCAACTCACCCCGCGCTTCGCGCGCCTGATTCACCGGGTGGTCGTGCAACAGCATCTGGATCTCGTTCTGCAGGCGCTTCCAGTAGCCTGCCTCCGGACCTTGCGGCTGGTACAGACGCACGTCGTGACCGGCGGCTTCCCTCAACAGCGAAGTGCTTATTTCTGGTGCATGTGCGGTTCGCAAGAACCAGTTACCGGAACCGCTGCGACAAAATTGCAGGCCTTCCTGTTCGAAATGCCGGTTGATGTCCGCCAATAGCGCTGTACTTTCCATCTCGAACAGAACGAGCGGTGCCGGGTAAGCGAGGGAAAAATAGTCGCGCTGCAAGGCGAAATGCACAGGATCCGCGTACATCCAGCAGGATGTGCCGGGATCGTCACCCGCCCCCAGCCAGGAGAGGGCGGCGTAGGCTTGGGACTCCACACCGAAATCCTGCGCCAGCGAAGGCTCGAATATTGCTTCATGCGAACGGGCCCGGCCGAAAGCTAACCATGACTCGATGACGACACGGACGGTGGCGGGCCATTCGTCGACGTGATCGATCAGCAGGTAAAGATGGCGTTTCATGCAGTTGCCGCTTCCGTCAGGCCAAGGCTACGGTTAAGATAACCCCATCACAGGGAGAATATAATTTCATGGAACTGCTACTCTGGCGACACGCTGAAGCCGCCGACACAGCTCCTGACATGTTGCGCGAACTGACGACCAAAGGTCTTCAGCAGGCCGAGATCATGGGCAAGTGGCTGAGGCCACGCTTGCCAAAAGGCAGTCTGATCCTGGTCAGCCCTGCGACCCGCACACAGCAGACCGCAGAGGCGCTCAAGCTCGATTTTATCACGCGCCGCGATATCGGCCCGGGCGCAGACGCCAAGGCCATATTAAAAGCAGCAGGCTGGCCAGATGCGGACGGCACTGTCGTCATCGTCGGCCACCAGCCCAGTCTGGGCGAAGCTGCATCGATGGCGCTCACCGGCAAGGCACAATACCTGAGTGTAAAAAAAGGGAGTGTCTGGTGGATCTCCAGCCGTATCAGTGAAGGGGTAACGCAAGCCAATCTGAGGGCTGTCATCCCACCGAATCTGATCAAAGTCCCCAAGTAATCCAGGGGCATCATGCGCACCAGATTCCTCCTCGCTTGCCTCATGCTGTGCGCGAACACTCCCTGTGCAGCGGAAACCTCTGCAAGCAAGCTCCTCTCTGAAGATGCCTATCTGGGCGACATGCCCAATGTATTGACGGTCTCCCGGCTCTCGCAACCGATCGCCGATGCGCCCTCCGCCGTCACCGTGATCGACCGCGACATGATCCGGGAATCCGGCATCGTCGACCTGCCGGAGATCTTCCGGCTGGTGCCGGGCATGTATGTCGGTAGTAATGCCGGCTACCTGCAGACGGTCAACTCGGTCGTCAGCTACCACGGCATGACCGATGCCTATTCGCGCCGCATGCAGGTACTGATCGATGGGCGCTCGGTCTATGAGCCTCTTTACGGCGGCGTGCAATGGAGCGATCTGCCGATCGCCATCGCCGACATCGAACGCATCGAGGTCACGCGCGGACCCAATGCCGCCAGTTACGGCGCCAACTCTTTCCTCGGGGTCATCAACATCATCACGCAACATGCTTCCGAGACGCAGGGCTCGTCGGTCATGCTGGCGCGCGGCAGCGGACGCAACGACACCTTCTATCGTTACGGCGGCAAATTAAACGATCTGAATTACCGTATCACGATCGGTCACCGCGTCGATGACGGCCTGCAGCGGCGGTTCGACAGCAAGCGCACCGATATCGTCTCCGCACGTGCGGACTACCGCGCGACGGATCGCGACGAGCTCGAATTCCAGTTCGGATACAACGGCGGCAGTCGGCAGGAAGGCGACCCGTTTCCCGACGCCTTGATCTTCCTGCCGCGCAGCAAAGACGTGCAAAGCCATTTCCAGCAAGCCCGCTGGCGTCACAGTTTCAGCGCCCGCAGCGATTTCTCGCTGCAGGGCTACCATAGCTACAGCCGCTCGGACGACCTGGTCTCTTCCGTCGATCTTGTCCAGTTCTTCGGCCCGATACTGCGCAGCCCCACATTGCTGCTGGATAACGACGTCGAGAACGAACGTTACGATATCGAGGCCCAGCACACCTTCTCGCCGTGGCAGTCCCTGCGCATGGTCTGGGGTGGCAGCATGCGCCTGGACCAGATCACGGCGCCCTTCTACCTCAATAGCAGGGATCGCGACAGCTTCCACCTGCAGCGCGTGTTCGGTCACGCCGAATGGCAGGCAAGCCCGCGCCTCGTGATGAATGCCGGTGCCATGTTCGAGCACAACGACCTCACCGGTAGCGACGTCTCACCGCGTGCCAGCGCCAACTTCCGCCTCGCACCCGGCCACACGGTCCGGGTCGGTATCTCGACCGCCTTGCGCACCCCCACCTATCTGGAAGAGAAATTCATGGGGCGTTTCGTGGTGCCGACGACCATCCCCGGTGTCACCTTCATCCAGGAGCAGTTCCGCGACCAGGGCGGCCTGAAACCGGAGCAGATCATCGCCAAGGAGATCGGTTACCTAGGCGATTTCGGCAGCCTCAATCTCGACATGCGGCTGTTCGAGGACGCCATGAGCAACATCATTCGGCAAACCAAGGTGCCAAGCCCCTACAGCGCCCCGCCGGGTTTCATCCGCATCCCCGGCACACCTAAGCCCTTCACCTACATCAACGGTCCCGATGCCCGGGTACGCGGCTTCGAGTTGCAAAGTCAATGGCGCCTATCCAGCGAGACGCGTCTGCTTGCCAGCTACGCGCATGTCAGGATCTACGGCCAGCAAGAGGTCACTGGTCCCGACGTGGCGCCGCCGGAACAGTTGCTGGAGCGGCATTTCCTCGATTCCGCGCCAAGGAACACGTTCAACGCCATGCTGACGCATCGCTTCAATCCCTATTGGGATGCCAGCCTGATGTATTACCAGACCAGCCGGGTCGCCGCCCTGGGGGATGGCACGCCGGTCGAATTGGCACGCCATGCCGACTTGCGCATCGCGCGCAAATTCGAACTGACACGTACCAGGGGAGAACTGTCGGCGATCGCGCAGAACCTCTTCGACACGCAATACAAGGAATTCGCGGATTACAACGTCATGGGCAGGCGCGCCTACGTGACCCTGAGGCTGGACTTCTGATGGCGGCCATGACGCTTCGACACATGGTCTCGATCGCCTCCGCGCTTGGCTTGGTGATTTGCCTGGTGCCGTTGACCGCACTGGCGCAGAGCCGGATCACGGTGCTGATCACGATGCCGACGCCGGCGACCGCAGAGTTCACCGACAGGCTGCGGAACGAACTCGACCGTGCCTCCGGCCTGAAAGTGAATGTCGTCACCGAGGAGATGCTGAGCGCCGACCGCGATAGCTTGAACGACGACAGCCTGGTTGTCGCTGTCGGGGTGCAGGCGCTGTTGCAAGCCAGCAAGCTCGATCCCAGGCGCAGCGTCCTCGGGGTGCTGGTACCGCAACCCTCGTTCGACAAGATCCTGGTCGATAGCCGGCGTAACCCGCGCTACTTCAGCGCCGTCTTCCTGGACCAGCCCTATCCGCGGCAGATCGCCCTGATCAAGTCCATCCTGCCTAAAGTGTCGAACCTGGGCGTCTTGTTCGGTCCGACTTCCCTGCAATCCAGCTACCTGCTACAGCAAGCCTCGCAGGCCTCGAACCTGACGCTGATCCAGGAGAACATCTACGCCACGGACGAATTGGTGACCAAGCTACGGCGTTCGCTGGAGACCAGTGCGGTATTGCTGGCGGTGCCCGACCCGCTGGTCTACAACCGGGAGACCGCGCAAAGCATCCTGCTCACCAGCTATCGTTACCAGAAACCGGTGATCGGCTTTTCTCAGGCCTATGTACGAGCGGGGGCGCTTGCCGCCGTCTACAGTACACCGCAGCAGATCGCCAGACAGACCGCCGAGATCATCCGGCAGCATTTGAATAAGCCACAAACCGGATTACCGCCCCCGCAATCTCCCAAATACTTTTCAGTGGATGTGAACCGTCAGGTCGCCCGCTCTCTCGGCATCGAGATCAGCGACGAGAATGCGTTATCCGACAGCCTGCAGCGGATAGAAAGGCCTTTGCCATGAACATTCTGGGTATCAAATCGCGTGTGCTCTTCCTGGCCATCATTCCGGCCATGATGATCGCCATCCTGCTCACCACCTATTCGATACAGAACAGCATCAGCGTGATGAACGTCGCCCTCCATGAGCGCGGCAGGGTCATCGCCAGCCAGCTGGCGCCAGCCTCAGAATATGGGGTGGTCGCGGGTAATTACGCCATCCTGCAACCCTTGGTACAGCAGGTGATGTCGCACGAGAGCGATATCCTCTCGGTGCTGGTGACCGATTATGCCGGCAGGACACTGGCCGTCAGCGGCAAGCCGGTCCCCGAGCACATCCTGCAGGAAAAGAGCACCGGCCTGATGGAATGGGATCTGGGCGAGACGCTGGTATTCACCTCGCCGATCATGCGCAGCCTGATCGAACTGGACGACTACTCGCTGGCGCCTTCCGCTGCGCTCGCCAACAGCGTCAACCGGGACAACCGGATCGGCCAGGTCTATGTGGTGCTGAGTACCAACCGCCTGATGCACCTCAAATCCAGTCTCATCCTGCACAACCTGCTGATCGTCATCATCGGCCTCCTGGTGAGTGGCTTCATGGCCTGGCGCATCGGCCGCGGCATCACCTTCCCGATCGAGACCATGGCGCTCGCCGTCAAGCGGCTGGGCGAAGGCCAGTTCGGCATGCGCATCCCGGAGACGTCCGCGGGCGAATTGCAGACCTTGCAGCGCGGCTTCAACACCATGGCCGGCCAGATCAAGGAGGCCCATGACGAGATGCAGCAGCGCATCAATGAAGCGACACGCCAGTTGCGGCATCAGGCTCATCATGACGACCTCACGGGGCTATGCAATCGCCGCGAGTTCGAGCGTCGTCTGGAACGCGTGCTGAAAAGCGCGCAAGAACATGGCACCCACCATGTGTTCTGCTACATGGACCTCGACCAGTTCAAGATCGTCAACGACACCTGCGGCCATCACGCCGGCGACGATCTGCTTCGGCAGATCAGCCTGCTGCTCAATAACCGTGTCCGAGATCGCGACACGCTCGCACGCTTGGGCGGCGACGAGTTCGGATTATTGCTGGAGAATTGCGCCGTCTCCGACGCCTTCATCATCGCCGAGGAGTTGCGCGAGATGGTGCAGGACTTCCGCTATATCCATCAGGACAAGATGTTCACCATCGGGGTCAGCATCGGCATGGTCGCCATCACGCCGGATTTCAACAATATCGGCAGCATCATGAGCGCCGCCGACACCGCCTGTTACGCCGCGAAGGACAACGGCCGCAATCGCATCCACCTGTTCCAGGCACTGGACGAGGATGTCGCCAAGCGCCATGGCGAGATGGAATGGGTCGGCCGCATCACGCAGGCGATGGAGGACAACCAGTTCTGCCTGTTCTGCCAGCCCATCCTGCCCATCGCCAGCGTCGACGACCAGCAGCGCTACTTCGAGATCCTGCTGCGCAAGCGTGACGCCGACGGCAAGCTGGTGCCGCCGATGGCGTTCATCCCTGCCGCAGAGCGCTACGACCTCATGATCAGCATCGACCGCTGGGTCATCCGCAACACCATGGCCAACTACCGTCAGTTGCTGGATAACAACCATAACCAGTCCGACTGCGTGTTCACCATCAACCTCTCCGGGGTCTCGCTCAACGACCACAGCCTGCTCGGGTTCATCCACGAGCAATTGACCATCTTCGCCGTGCCACCGCAGTCCATCTGCTTCGAGATCACCGAGACCTCGGCGATCGTCAATCTCGGCAACACCATGGAGCTCATGTTCGCGCTCAAGAAGCTCGGCTGCCGCTTCCTGCTCGACGACTTCGGCAGCGGCATGTCCTCGTTCGCCTACCTCAAGAACCTGCCCGTGGACTTCTTGAAGATGGATGGCGCCTACGTCAAGGATATCGCCAGCAACTCGATCGACCTGGCCATGGTCCAGTCCATCCACAGTATCGCCGAAGCCATGCACATCAAGACCATCGCCGAGTTCGTCGAGAGCGCCGAAGTGGTGGAACTGCTGCAATCGATAGGCGTACACTACGGGCAGGGCTTCCACCTCGGAAGGCCCGTACCGATCGCGCAGATCATCGATAACCTGCGCGTTGAATAAGCAGACTGCTAAGCCAGACAGCAAGGAATACTTCGCATGACTCGCAATGTGCTCGTCGCCAACCCCAAGGGCGGCAGCGGCAAGACCACGCTCGCCACCAATCTCGCCGGTTATTTCGCCACACGCGGACGGCATGTCGTCCTCTCGGACATGGACAGGCAGCGCTCCGCGCTAGGCTGGCTGGAACGGCGCTCAGAGCGACTTCCCTTGATCCATGGCCTCGACGGCCGCGGCAAACATGCCGACAGCCTGAGTGCCGACTGGACCATCATCGACTCGCCCGCAGGCTTGCGCGGGGACAAGCTGAGTGACGCGGTGAAGCGCGCCGACTGGGTCATCGTGCCGATCCAGCCGTCGGCGTTCGATATGGCGGCCACGACGGAATTCCTCGAGGTACTGCGCGAGGAGAAGGCCGTGCGCAAGTCGCGCACCTTCGTCGCCATCGTCGGCATGCGTGTCGATAGTCGCACGCGTGCAGCAGCTGCGCTGGAAGCCTATCTGCAGGACGCCGACTTCCCGGTGATGGGCAATCTTCGCAGCGCCCAGGTCTACGCCTTGGCCGCCGAACAAGGCGCCAGCCTGTTCGATATCCGCCCCTCGCAAGTCGCCAAGGATTTGCAGCAATGGGCGCCCTTGCTTCATTGGCTGGTGAACGCCGACCGCAACCGCAAGTAAGCCGGATCAAGGTATGCCCAGCGAAATCGAACTCAAGCTGCGGATCGCAGCCGGCGACATCCCACGATTGCGCCGCCATCGCCTGGTGCGGCAGCACTGCATCGGCCGCCCCGTGACCCGCAAGCTGACCAGCATCTATTACGACACCCCGCAACTCGACCTAGTCAAGGCGGGTGTCAGCCTGCGTGTCCGGCGCATGTCCGGCGGCTGGTTCCAGTCGATCAAGACCGCCGGCAAGGCCCGCGACGGACTGCACGACCGGCAGGAATGGGAAGACCTGCTGCACCGCGGCGCGCCGGATTTCGCCAAGATCACCGACCCCTGGCTACGCACGATCTTCGATGACGCCGACTTGCGTGCGGCCCTGCGTCCGATCTTCACCACAGCCGTCAAACGCACGGAATGGCAGCTGGATACCGGGCGCGGCCACATCGAGATGGCGCTGGACGTCGGGCATCTATTGATCGAAGACCAGGCACTCGCCGATATCTGCGAAGTCGAACTCGAGTTGAAGCATGGCGATGCCGATCAATTGTTCACGTTCGCTCAACAGTTGCAGGAAACCATCGCATTGCACGCCGAGAACACCAGCAAAGCCGAATTAGGGTATGCTTTTTACCTGCAAGTCCGGGCGAAAAACAGCGATGACGAAAGCCCGGCATCAGTCATTCAAACTAAAAAACGTCTTTGAACGGAGAAGCACATGAGTCTGGAGAAAGTGGTCTTTGGTTTTTTCATCGTCTTGGCGATGACGCTGAATTTCGGTTTTTTCATTGGCGAGATCGACAATCCCATGCATCACCACGTCTATGAACTGTACGCAGCCATCGTCGTCAACCTCATCGCTACCGTCCTTAAATTCGGTGACCGTACCCAGATCGGCGCCGTGCACCTCGCGACTAGCCTGGTCGCCGTCCTGCAGCTGGTTGCGGCTGCCGTTGTCTGGGTCGCGTTCAGCGGCGGGGTCGATGCATCGACCACCATCACCCGCGTGGTATCGCTCTCCGGTGGCGCGCTGATGGCCAACGTCATCTCCGTCATCCTCTTGCTGGCCGAGACCATCACGCTCAGACGCTAGACGTCTTCGATAGGCCACAAGCTTGAACAGCATCCTCTTCCTCATCCTGCGGCGCATGCGTGCGCCGCTCATCACGGTGATCGTCACCTACACGATCGCCGTGGTGGGCATGACCCTGATGCCGGGGCATGACCCGGCGGGCAATCCCTGGCAGATGTCGCTGTTCGAAGCGTTCTACGTCATCAGCTACACCGCGACCACCATCGGTTTCGGTGAGGTTCCCTTCCCCTACAGCCCGGAACAACGGATATGGATGACCTTCTCCATCTACCTGACGGTGATCCCGTGGTTCTACGGCATCGGTAAGATCATCGGCCTGGTGCAGGACCCGGGCTTGCGCCAGGCCTTCCGTACCTCAGGCTTCGCGCGCGAGGTGCGCAACCTGCAGGAACCGTTCTACATCATCTGTGGTTACGGCGAGACCGGCAGCCTGCTGGCGCGTGCGCTAGATGGTCGCGGCATGCGTGTCGTGGTGGTGGAATTGCTGCAGGACCGTATCAACGAGCTGGAGCTGGAAGACTACGAATTCGACATGCCCGGCCTGTGCGCCGACGCCAAACTGCCGGACACGCTGCTCAAGGCGGGCGTGTTGCATCCGATGTGCGGCGGTGTCGCAGCCCTCACCGATGACGACCACGCCAACCTGGCGATCTCGGTCGCGGTCAAGCTGATCAATCCCAAACTCAATGTACTGGCACGTGCCGAGAACAACGACACCGCAGCCAACATGGCGTCTTTCGGCACCGACCACATCATCAACCCCTACACGCTCTTCGGGGATCACCTGGCGATGGAGATCCATGCGCTCGGCAGCTACCTGCTGCATGAGTGGCTGACAGGCGTGCCCGGAGACTGCCTCTCCTCGCCCGCCTGCCCGCCGGTCGGCAAATGGGTCGTGTGCGGTTTCGGGCGCTTCGGCAAATCCGTGGTCGAGAACCTGCAGCGTGAAGGCATGAGCACCATCATCGTCGAAGCCGAACCGGAGATGACGCATTGCCCGAAAGGCACCATCATCGGCAGCGGCACCGATGCCAAGACGCTCTATGAGGCCGGCATCGAAGGCGCGGTCGGCATCGTCGCCGGCACCGACAACGACATCAACAACCTGTCGATCGTCATGACCGCGCGCGAGATCAACCCTAATCTGTTCGTCGTCATCCGCAAGAACAAACGTTTCAACGAACCCCTGTTCCAGCAGTTCAATGCCGACATCACCATGGACCCGAGCGACATCATCGCCCATGAGTGCCTAGCGCACATGATCTCGCCCTTGCTCGCGCATTTCCTGGTGCTCGCGCGCAACCAGAGCAACGCCTGGGCGAACCAGCTGATCAGCCGCCTGGTCGAGACCGTGGGGGAATCGGTGCCGGAGACGTGGGCGATCAGCATCGACCATCATGAAGCGCCTGCCGTCGCCAATCTCCTGAGCTGGGGACTGCCCGTATCGCTCGATGCCCTCATGCGGGACCCCGCCAACCGTGAAGAGAAGCTCTGGCTGGTTCCCCTGCTACTCAATCGCGGCGACCAGCATATCCTGCTACCGGAAGTGACGTCCGCTTTGCTGCCCGGCGACCGCATCCTGTTCTGCGGCCGCGAGAGCGCCAAAGCCTATCAATCCTTGCTGCTCAGCAATCACAAGACCCTGACCTACGTCATCAACGGCCGCGAGATCGCCGAAGGCATGGTGTGGCGCTGGCTGGTCGAGAAGTTCGGCAAGGCCAAAGCTGACCCGGACAAGGCCTGATCCGAATAGAAAAAGCCGCTTTTCGGCGGCTTTTTCATGATCTCTGCATCAGCGCAACTCAATAATACCGGTGACCCTGTTTCCAGCCACGGCGCTTGTCCCATCCATGGTCGGCACGTCGGACATCATGGCGGCCGTCGTAGCGATCATCGCCTCCGTAGTAGCTGATGCGCTCAGCGCCATGGCCAGGCGCGACCGCCACCCGCACCCGGATCGATTCGCCCGGATATGTATCGCTTACCGTGCTGTATTCACGACCGTTGTAACGATAAGTCACCAGATAACCACGGTTGACGGTCTGCCAGTCATCGACCAGGGCACAATGTTCGACGGGACGCGTCGAGTAGCCCGTTCGTTGGGTCGCGCCGATACGATCACCGACGACGGCCCCTACACCGGCCCCCACTGCGGCACCGGCGACACGACCATTGCCCTTGCCGATCTGGCTGCCCAGTAAACCACCTGCGATACCGCCGATGATGGCGCCCACCGGCGAGCGGTCATAGCTGCTGTAACTTTCGCGCACATATTCTGTATGGCATTGTTCGCGCGGCACATTCACACGTTCGGTCTGTGGGGTCACGGCGATCACGCGCGCGTAGTCGAAGTACTCATCATCCGCCACGGCGGGCATGGAAATACTGGCAATCACCAAAGCCGGTGTCGCGAGTTTCCACAACATGAGGTCTTTACGCATTCTCTTTCTCGCTTTCTGGATATCTCCGCAAGTCTGCGGATAGCCATTCAACGTAGCGCGAGAAATCCCGGCCGACACGAATACATGATTCAACGAGAATTCATGATTTTACGTAGCCTTTTGTTGCATACCTTCGCTATGTGACCGCAGTTACTGAGATATGCCTTAAGTCAGCGGACACTGCAGTCACTGTCGCCATTTGAGGACAGGTCAAACGAGGAGAACGTGATGAGAATCTATCAACTGCTAGCAGCGATATGCCTATCGATATTCGCCTGCCTGAGCTACGCCGGCGAGTTCGGCGATCATTGCACGACCAGCCTGGCCGCTGACCTGATGGTCAAGACGGATTGCGCCAGCCACAGCGAATTCGAAGGCAAGACCTACTGCTTCGGCAACGACAACGCCAAAGCCGCATTCGATGCCGCGAGCAACAAAGCCGAGATCATCGCCAAAGCCGCAACCCATTATGCGAAATTGAGCGCCAATGACAGAAGCAAGATCAGTCAAGCCGATGCCCTTGCCCAGATCAAGAGCGAGCGCTGCGACCTTTCGAACAAGGATGCAGGCTATCTGGAACTGGATGGCTTGGACCTCCGTCACTGCAACATGGCCAACACCAGCTTCTTCGGTGCCTACCTGCGTGGCGCGAAGCTCAGTGGCGCGAATATGCGGGGTGCCTACCTGAATCTGGCCAGGCTGGAGAAAGCCGACCTCAGCGGGGCCGATCTCACCGATGCCACCATCTTCCAGGCGATCTTCGACCAGACCAACTTCAAGGGCGCCAACCTGACGAATGCCCGCATGATCGGCACGCTAGGGAATGTCGACATGAGTGGCGCCATTATTGCAAAAGGGCGCTTCGGCCTGGATATCGGTAATCAGCCCATGGGCGCGATGCGGTTCGACGCGATCGGCGGCCGATTCGCCGAGAGTAACTTCGAGGGTGCCGACATCAACCGCGCCAACCTGCAGTTCGCTGATCTACGTCAAGCCAACTTGCGCAATACCGATCTGTTTCGCGCCGATCTCAGCAAAGCGGATCTGACCGGGGCCGACCTGACGGGTGCGAACCTGAATGAAGCCGTGCTGGACGGCACGGTCATGACGAACGTCAAAGGCCTGGCAGCCATCAAGGGCTATGACACGAGCAAAGGCACCTGTGTGGATTGCGCCATCACTGCGCGAACGGCTGAGAATGAGGCATCAGTCTCTCCCGCTGCAAGCCAACAAGCCCACACATGCATGATGCAAAGGCGTTAAGGATAAAACCGCATCAGGGCTGGGTGATCTCTTCAAGTGCGTCACGATCGAGGATCTCGATGTGGCCGCGCCCTAGGTTGACCCACCCCTTCTGCTCGAAGCGCTTGAGCTGACGGCTCACCACTTCGCGTGCGGTTCCGAGCTCAGCCGCCAGTTGCTGATGGGTCTTGTTGATCTGCGGACCGGGTTCTTCCAGCAGCAATTTGGCCAGCCGCGCATCCAGGCTGTGGAAAGCGACCTCATCCAATAGCACAATCAGGTCGCTGATCAGCGCACCGTAGTTCTCCATGACATAACGACGGAACACACGGGAATCCAGCATCAGTTGATGGAAGGTGGCGGCAGGGATCAGTACGTCGCGTATGGGCTGTTCGACGATGGTCGAGGCCGGATAATCGCTGCTCCCTAGTAGGCACGTCGTGGTCAGCACACATGTCTCGCCTGCGCCGACGCGGTACAACAATATCTCACGGCCACTGCTCGATATCTTGTAGACGCGCGACTGACCGGCCAGACGCAGCACATAGGCATTGCAAGGCATACCTTCCGAATAGCCGATGGTACCGACCGGCGCCTCGACGATACGCGCATGCCTCGCCAACACTTCCTTGGCCTCCGGCTCCATGTGCATCAATGACGGAAACTGTTCCAGCCATGTGAGCTGCTCTGAGATCGTGTGCATTTATCCCCCTAATGAACCAACCGAATGACGAAAGCCACTGTCAACGCCTACTCCGGCCAACCCATAGTCCGGCCAACCTCTAGTCCGACTGACTGCGCTTCGACTCTGCAAGCAAGGTATTGATCAATTCCAGCGTGAATCCGACACCGAACCCGGTGACGTCGCTACCGACTGCGCCGAGACCACCTTTACGCCGACAGGCGGAAAGGTCGATATGTAACCAGGGCACGTCATGCTCGATGAATTTGGACAGGAAGCGCGCAGCCAGGACATGGTCAGCTTCACCCCCCAACGTGCATTGCTTGATGTCCGCGATATCACTGTCCAGGTCCTCGTCATAGTCCTCATCGAACGGGAACGCATTGACACGCTCGCCCGCAGCGATGCCCACCCCCACCGCCTTGCACAGCAATTCCGGACGATTGCCGAGCACACCGCTGTAGCGGTCGCCCAGTGCCGTGATCATGCTGCCGGTCAGCGTGGCATAGTCAATCATCAGTTCCGGTTTGGCGCGTGAAGCGAGCGTCAAGGTATCCGATAGCACCATACGCCCTTCAGCATCGGTATGTACGATCTCGATGGTCTTGCCGTTGAGCGCAGTGACGACATCGTTCTGCTTGTAAGCCTTGGGGCCGATATGGTTCTGGGCGATAGCCAACCAGCAATCGAGCTTCACCGGCAGCTTGGCCTTTGTCACCGCCAGCAGGATGCCCAGCACGACTGCCGAGCCGTTCATATCCTCGTGCATGCCATTCATGTAGCGCGCCGGTTTCAAGTTGTGCCCGCCGGTATCGAAGCAGATGCCTTTACCAACCAGCGAGATGTGTTTCTTTGGCGACTTATGGCTGTACGTTAGATGCACGATCGCGGCATCTTGCGGTTCGGAGCCTTGACCCACGGCGACGAAAGCACCGGCCCCCATCTTCCTGAGCTTCTTCATGTCGAATTCTTCATGCTGCCAGCCTTGTGCATTGGCTAGCGCAGCGATCTTGTCGCGATAGACCTCCGGCGTCAGCTCGTTCGGCGGCAATACGGTCAGGCTACGGGTGAGCGTATTGCCCTCGGCCTGCGCCAGCACGCCAGCGAAAGCGTCTTCCGCTTGCCAGCCGTGGATGTCGATGACTTTCAGCGGATGCGATTTCTCCTTGGCCTTGCGGCTGGGCATGGCGGCGGCATTGACCGCAGCCACGTAGCAGGCTTCCCTAGCCGCCGTCGCCCGTTGCGATGCGTTGCCGAACACGGCGATGGCGAGCGTTTGGGGCTTCTCGTCCAGCAGCGGCTTGGTCGCCTTGCGCAATGCGGTATGCCGTGTGAAGGCGGCAGCCTTGGCGTCCAGCAGCACCCAGCTCAACAACGCGCCACCGGGCGCTTGGGCGGTGATCGGCGATTTCGCCAGATCGGCATATTTGCTGCGTTTGCGCTTGAGCGTCTTCTCTAGCAGGTCGCCATAAGGCAAGTCTGCGGGTTTCTCTTTTGGCAGCACCAGCAAGACATGGCTCGCCGAGTCAATCAACTTATCGGTAGCAACTATAGAAGACTGTGTGACTTTGACGGACATGGAATTCCCTTAAAAGCTAATAAATACAAGACTTACAGCGAATATGACGATTTTTCGCGAGCGCCTAAAAACTTGACCAAATGGCCCAAAATCGCCAATATGGCGACTTCGTAAAAAACCAAGATTTCGGCCCAGCTTCCACTTAAGCTGATTATACTCAAGCGCCCTGATGTTGCCTGCATCGACGCTTGCCTGACATGAATGTTTTAGGGAAAAACCGAGCCTCCGTTTTGAGCGCCGGACACATCCCCAAGTTTCCCGGAGATTAATACATGGCATTTACCCCCGACGTCGATCCACAAGAGACCCAGGAATGGCTTGAAGCCATCGAAGCGGTACTGGAACAGGAAGGGACCGAACGCGCCCACTTCCTGCTGGAAACCATGATCGACAAGGCCCGTCGTTCCGGCGCCTACCTGCCTTTCAACGCCACCACGGCATACGTGAACACCATCCCGGCGCATCTGCAGCAACGCCATCCGGGTGACACCGCACTGGAGCGCAAGATCCGCGCACTGATCCGCTGGAACGCCATCATGTGCGTGTTGCGCGCCAACGAGAAATCGCCCGGCGTGGGCGGCCACATCGCCAGCTTCCAGTCGGCAGCGACTTTGTACGATGTGGGTTTTAACCATTTTTTCCGTGCAGCTAACGACAATTTCGGCGGAGATCTCGTCTACTTCCAGGGGCACTCCTCTCCTGGCGTGTATGCACGCGCCTTCCTCGAAGGCAGGCTGAACGAAGAACAACTGTCCAATTTCCGTATCGAGACGGAAGGCAATGGCCTGTCGTCCTATCCGCATCCCTGGCTGATGCCGGATTTCTGGCAGTTCCCAACCGTCTCCATGGGTCTAGGCCCACTGCAGGGCATCTACCAGGCACGTTTCCTGAAGTACCTGCACGACCGCGGCATCGCCGACACCTCCGATCGCAAGGTCTGGGTATTCTGTGGCGACGGCGAGATGGACGAGCCGGAATCGCTGGGCGCGATCTCGCTGGCTTCGCGCGAGAAGCTCGACAACCTGATCTTCGTCATCAACTGCAACCTGCAACGTCTCGACGGCCCGGTGCGCGGCAACGGCAAGATCATCCAGGAACTGGAAGCCGACTTCCGCGGCTCCGGCTGGAACGTGCTCAAGGTCATTTGGGGCTCCTACTGGGATCCGTTGTTGTCCATGGACAAGGACGGCCTGCTCAAGAAGCGCATGGAAGAAGCCGTCGACGGCGAATACCAGAACTTCAAGGCCAAGGGCGGCGCTTACACGCGCGAACACTTCTTCGGCAAGTATCCTGAGCTGAAGGACATGGTCGCGGCCATGTCGGACGAGGACATCTGGCGTCTCAACCGTGGTGGCCATGATCCGCACAAGGTCTATGCCGCCTACGCAGCAGCCACCTCGCACAAGGGTCAGCCGACCGTCATCCTGGCGAAGACCGTCAAGGGCTACGGCATGGGCGAAGCTGGCGAAGGCCACAACACCACCCACCAGCAGAAGAGCATGGATATCGCTTCGCTGAAGGCGTTCCGCGACCGTTTCGACCTGCCGCTGACCGACGAACAGGTCGAGAACTTGTCGTTCTACAAGCCGGCCGATGACAGCCCCGAGATGCAGTACATGCGCGAGCGCCGTGCGGCACTGGGTGGCTATGTGCCTTCCCGCCGCCGCAAGGGCAACGAACTGACCGTGCCCGAGCTCTCCGCGTTCGAGAACATGCTGGGTGCCACAGGCGAGCGCGAGATCTCCACCACCATGGCCTTCGTCCGCATCCTCTCGACCCTGGTGCGCGACAAACAGCTCGGCAAATATGTCGTGCCTATCGTCCCGGACGAAGCCCGTACCTTCGGCATGGAAGGCATGTTCCGCCAACTGGGTATCTACTCTTCCGTCGGCCAGTTGTACGAGCCGCAGGATTCCGATCAGGTCATGTTCTACAAAGAACAGAAGGACGGCCAGATCCTGGAGGAAGGCATCAACGAAGCCGGCTCATTCTCGAGCTGGATCGCCGCCGCCACCTCCTACAGCGTGACCGGCACGCAGATGATCCCGTTCTACATCTTCTATTCGATGTTCGGCTTCCAGCGGATCGGCGACCTCGCCTGGGCCGCCGGCGACAGCCGTGCACGTGGCTTCCTGCTCGGCGCCACTGCCGGCCGCACCACGCTGAACGGCGAAGGTCTCCAGCATGAGGATGGCCACAGCCACCTGATGTCGGCCACCATCCCGAACTGCATCTCCTACGACCCGACCTTTGCCTACGAGCTGGCCGTGATCATCCAGGAAGGCCTGCGCCGCATGGTGCAGAACCAGGAAGATGTGTACTACTACATCACCCTGATGAACGAGAACTACAGCCATCCGGCCATGCCGAAAGGTGCCGAGCCCGGCATCCTGAAGGGCATGTATCAGTTCAGCCAGTCCAAGGCGAAAGGTCCCAAGGTCCAGCTCATGGGCAGCGGTGTCATCCTGCGCGAAGTCATCGCCGCGGCAGAGCTGCTGGAAAAGGACTGGGGCGTATCCGCCGATATCTGGAGCGTCACCAGCTTCACCGAACTGCGTCGCGAAGGCCTCGATGTCGAGCGCTGGAACATGCTCAATCCGGACAAGAAGCAGAAGCAGACCTACGTGGGCGAATGCCTGACCAAGGCCGAAGGCCCGGTCATCGCCTCAACCGACTACATGAAGTCGTTCGCCGACCAGATCCGCAACTTCATCCCGCAACGTTACGTCGTGCTGGGTACGGACGGCTATGGCCGCTCCGATTCGCGCGAAGCGCTGCGCAGCTTCTTCGAAGTCGACCGTTACTACGTGGTGTTGGCCGCGCTGAAAGCGCTGGCCGACGAAGGCAAGCTACCCGCCGCCAAGGCCGCTGAAGCGATCAAGAAGTACAAGATCGACGTCAAGCGCCCTAACCCAACGACCGTTTAACAGAGACGATCTCTAAGGAAAACACAGAGCATGGCCATCAAAGACGTACTCGTCCCAGACATCGGCAATTTCGATAGCGTCGATGTCATCGAAGTCCTCGTGAAACCCGGCGACGTCGTCGCCAAGGACGACTCCCTCATCACCCTGGAATCCGACAAGGCTTCCATGGACATCCCCGCCCCGTTCGGCGGCACTGTGAAAGAGGTCAAGCTCAAGGTCGGTGACAAAGCGGCACAAGGCAAGCTGATCCTGACGCTGGATGCAGCCGAAGAACCAGCGACTGCCGCCAAGCCGGCGCCAGCGCCGACGGCGCCGCCCGTAGTGACCGCCGTGCAGGAACATGCGATCCCCGCACCGTCACACCCGGTCGCTGAAGCACCGAAGCCGATCGCGCCGGCGCACAAGCCTGACCCAATCGGCGCCAGCGCCGTGACCAACGATGGCAAACGCTCGCATGCCAGCCCATCGGTACGCAAGTTCGCACGCGAACTGGGCGTCAACCTCGCGCTGGTACAAGGTAGCGGCCCCAAGAACCGGATCCTGCAGTCCGACGTGCAAGCGTTCGTCAAGGGCGAGTTGTCCAAGCCACGCAGCGAGATGGCTGCAGGCGCGGGCCTCAGCACCCTGCCGATGCCGGTCATCGATTTCAGCCAGTTCGGCGAGATCGAAAGCAAGCCGCTGTCCCGTATCAAGAAGTTGTCGGGCGCCAACCTGCATCGCAACTGGGTCACCGCACCGCATGTCACGCAGTTCGACGAGGCCGATATCACCGACCTGGAAGATTTCCGCAAATCCATGCTGGCGGAAGCCGAGAAGCGCGGCGTCAAGCTCACGCTGCTGGCCTTCCTGATGAAGGCCGTGGTCAACGCCTTGCGCACCTACCCCAATTTCAATGCATCGCTCTCGCCGGACGGTGAAAGCCTGATCATGAAGCAATACTTCCACGTCGGTTTCGCCTGCGATACGCCGGATGGCCTGGTAGTGCCCGTCGTGCGCGACGTCAACCAGAAGGACGTGATGGATATCGCCCGTGACCTGGCCGACTTGTCTGCCAAGGCGCGCGAGCGCAAGCTCAAGATCGAGGAGATGCAAGGCGGATGCTTCACCATCTCCAGCCTGGGCGGCATCGGCGGCACCATGTTCACGCCGATCATCAACTGCCCTGAGGTCGCCATCCTCGGTGTGTCGCGTTCCAGCTTCCAGCCAGTATTCGACCCCAAGAGCAAGACCTTCGAACCGCGCCTGGTCCTGCCGCTGTCGCTCTCCTACGACCACCGCGTCATTGACGGTGCCGACGGCGCACGCTTCACCAGCCATCTGCGCATGATGCTGTCCGACGTTCGTCGCTTGTTGCTGTAAGGAATACGGATGAGTCAATTAACAGAAGTATTGGTGCCGGATATCGGCAATTTCGATAGCGTCGACGTCATCGAGGTCTTGGTCAAAGTCGGCGATGTCATCGCCAAAGAAGATTCGCTGATCACGCTCGAGTCCGACAAGGCTTCGATGGACATCCCATCGTCGCATGCCGGCACGGTCAAGGAAGTGAAGGTCAAGGTCGGTGACAAGGTCGCCAAGGGCACGTTGATCCTGCTCGTTGAAGAAACGGCCAGCGCCGCCCAAACGCCTGCTGCTCCGGATGCGAAGCCAGCGCAAGGCGGCAAGGCGCAAGCGGTGCAGGCAGCACCGGCTGCTGAAACCAAGCCAGCCGCTGTTCCTGCCCCGGCAGCAGCCGCGGTTGGTAATGCCGATCTCCATGCGGAAGTAGTTGTCCTCGGCTCCGGCCCCGGCGGTTATACCGCCGCATTCCGCGCCGCCGACCTCGGCAAGCAGGTCGTGCTGATCGAACGTTACGCGACGCTGGGCGGCGTCTGCCTGAATGTCGGCTGTATCCCGTCCAAAGCGCTGCTGCACACGGCGAAAGTCATCACCGAAGCCGAAGAGACGGCCCACCACGGCGTCAGTTTCGGCAAGCCACAGATCAAGCTGGATGAACTGCGCGACTGGAAAGCCAACGACGTCGTCGGCAAGCTGACCGGCGGTCTCGCCCAGATGGCGAAGCAACGTGGCGTGACGACGGTGGTCGGCGTCGGCAAGTTCACCAGCCCGAACACGATCGCGGTCACGGCTGCGGATGGCAAGGTCACCACCGTATCGTTCGACAATGCCATCATCGCCGCAGGTTCGCAGGCCACCAAATTCCCTGGCGCGCCTGAAGACGATCGCATCATGGATTCCACCGGCGCGCTGGCGTTGGCCGATATCCCAAAACGCATGCTGGTCATCGGCGGCGGCATCATCGGTCTGGAAATGGGGACGGTGTATGACGCGCTCGGCTCCAAGGTCAGCGTCGTCGAATTCATGGATGGCCTGATCCCGGGCTGCGACCGCGACCTCGTCCGGCCCCTGCAGAAACGCATGGAGAAACGCTTCGAGAAAATCATGCTGTCCACCAAGGTGAGCAAGATCGAAGCGCGCAAGGAAGGCATCTACGTCGAATTCGAAGGCGAGAACGCCATCGAACCGCAAACTTACGACCGCGTACTCGTTGCCATCGGCCGTCGTCCAAACGGCAAGAACATCGGTGCTGAACTAGCTGGCGTTGCAGTCGACGATCGTGGCTTCATCGCTGTCGATAAGCAGATGCGCACCAACGTGCCGCATATCTTCGCCATCGGCGACATCGTCGGCCAGCCGATGCTGGCGCATAAAGCCACGCACGAAGGCAAGGTCGCAGCAGAAGTCATCGCCGGCCACAAGGTCGAATTCCAGGCGCTGGCGATCCCGTCTGTCGCATACACCGACCCCGAAGTCGCCTGGGCTGGCATCAGCGAGACCGAAGCCAAAGCCAAGGGCATCGAGATCGAGAAAGCCTCCTTCCCCTGGGCAGCCAGCGGTCGTGCGCTTTCCATCGCGCGCTC
This sequence comes from uncultured Methylotenera sp., assembly GCA_902168195.1. Taxonomy (GTDB): domain Bacteria; phylum Pseudomonadota; class Gammaproteobacteria; order Burkholderiales; family Methylophilaceae; genus CABHOJ01. Next base: position 15,873 of record CABHOJ010000116.1, on the reverse strand, counting down.
CGAGGGCAGCACCAAGCTGATCTTCGACAAGGAAACGCATCGCCTCATCGGTGCTGGTATCGTCGGCGTCAATGCCGGCGAACTGCTGGCGGAAGCAGTGCTGGCGATCGAAATGGGCGCCGACGCACACGATCTCGGCCTTACCATCCACGCGCACCCGACCTTGTCGGAAACCGTGTGTTTCGCCGCGGAGATGAAAGAAGGCACGATCACGGACCTCTATATCAAGAAACGCTGAATCCAGAGACGTGAACCCGGCGTGATTTGAGCCCGGATCATCGTCAATACCCTCACCCCCATACGGCCTTGCGTCGATGGGGGTGAATTTTTTCGTATTGTCCTTCAGGTCAATATCTTACGAACGATTTCAGGACTAAGATGGCCTAATTATCAGGTAATCCTGACGTAATCCTTACTGGGGAGTATAGGGTGGCGATTTTGGGCAAGGTGCAAGCGCTGAGCGGCTTAGCTTACGTAATCACCGATTCAGGGCAAAAACAGCTTCAGTCGGGAGACATCCTCCAGGCAGGGAGCAAGCTTGTCACAGCGCCCGACGCCACGGTTACGCTATTGCTGAATAATGGCCAGATCGTCCGCATCGGCGGCGATATGTTCCTGCCCCTGGAGCCCGGTCTTGACCAGGCCTTGGTCGATGACCTGAACCAGCAGTCCATCGACAAGACCTTTATCCAGACCATTCTCCAGGCGATCGAAAACAATGAAGATATCGATGCGCTGCTGGAAGAGACCTCCGCAGGGCTGAGCAATAGCACCCAGAACACCTACGGTTTCAATTTCGTCGACCTGCAGGTCCAGTCCGAGCAGCCAACAATATCAAGTGCATCGATAGTGCTTCCTACGACGACAGATGTCCAACCGCCGCCCCCTTCACTGTTCTCGACGCCCTACTCGCAGCAGCTCTATGGCCAGCCACCCCTGACGTTCGCGCCAGCACCGACCGGCCCGGTCAACGCCAGTCCGGTCGCCCAGTTCGCCCTCCTGCAGACATTCGAAGCCTTCTCGCCCTTGAGCGGAAACATGGTCGCCAGCGACAGTGACGGCGACGCACTGTTATTCACGCTTCTGGGGATCCCACAGCCAGGCTTTATCCTCAACAGTGACGGTAGCTATACCTTCGACCCACAGGATGCGGCTTACGACCAGCTGGCGCAGGGCGAAGTCCTTACCAACACCTACCTCTGGGAAGTGTCGGACGGCAAGGGCGGCGTGGATAGCGCGACGCTGGAGCTGAGCATCACCGGCGTCAACGATGCGCCGGTCGCAGTGGCTGATAGCGACAACGCTACCGAAGACGGCGCAACCGTCACCGGCACCATCGCCAGCAACGACACCGATGTCGACAACGGTGCGACCCTGACTTACGCCCTCGATAACACGGTCGCCGGGCTCAGCCTGAATGCTGATGGAAGCTACGTGTTCGATGCGGACAGCTACGACAGCCTGGCACAGGGGGCAACCGTCAGCGTTATCGGCAGCTACACAGTATCCGATGAGCTCGGCGCCAGCGATACCAGCACCCTCAGCATCGCTGTCACCGGCATCAACGACACCCCGACGCTGGCCAATGCCATGGCCGACCAGGCAGGGGTGGAAAACAACCTGTTCAGCTTCACGTTCCCGCTCAGTACGTTCGCCGATATCGATGACACCGACGTGCTGACTTACAGCGCCACATTGTCCAGTGGCGCAGCGCTTCCCGCCTGGCTCAGTTTTGACGGCATGACCCGTACGGTCAGCGGTATCCCACCACTGACGGCATCCGGCGTGCTCGATATCCGGATCACCGCGACCGACCCATTTGGCGCCTCGGTCTTCGAGGATTTCAATCTGGATATCGCCAACCTCATCCTTGGCACCACCGGCAACAACAACCTGATAGGCACTGCAGGCAAGGACTTCATCGACGCACTAGCCGGCAACGATACATTGAATGGTGGACTGGGCGCCGACACCCTGGTGGGCGGGCTCGGCAACGATGTCTACATCGTCGACAATATCGGCGATATCGTCACCGAAAATGCAGCAAGTGGGACCGATACGGTGCAAAGCAGCATCGATATCACATTAGCCGCCAACGTGGAGAACCTCACCCTGACCGGCACCGGCGACCTGGCAGGTACCGGCAACGACCTCAACAACAGCATCACCGGCAATACCGGCAACAACACGATCGACGGCGGCCTCGGGAATGACACCATGATCGGGGGTGCCGGGAATGACACCTACATCGTCAATGCGACGACCGATGTCGTGACCGAAGCCGCGGCCAGTGGCACCGATACCGTACTCGCTTCCGCCTCGTTCACGCTGGGTACCAATGTCGAGCACCTCTCGCTCACCGGCAACGCCAATATCAACGCCACCGGCAATACGCTCAATAACCTGCTGACAGGCAACGACGGCAACAACGTCATCAACGGCGGCACGGGTGCGGACACCATGCTCGGCGGACTGGGTAACGATACCTACGTCGTGGACAACGTTGGCGATATCGTCACCGAGAACGCGGCCGAGGGGATCGACCTTGTGCAAAGCAGTATCGCCTACGGACTGGGAAGCGATGTCGAGAACCTGACCTTGACCGGCACCGGCAGCATCAGTGGTACCGGCAACGACTTGGATAACAACATCACCGGAAATACCGGCAACAACAGCCTGTCCGGCGGGCTTGGCAACGATACGATCAATGCAAGTAGCGGTAACGACACACTCGATGGCGGCCTCGGGGCAGACAGTCTGGTCGGCGGCATCGGTAACGATGTGTATGTGGTCGATGACATCGGGGACAGCGTGACAGAGCTGGCCGCGCAAGGCACCGACACGGTACAGACTTCGCTCGACCACAGCCTGGCGGCCAATGTCGAGAACCTGATGCTGCAAGGGAGCGCAGATCTCACGGGTACGGGTAACGATCTCAACAACACGATCACCGGCAACGCCGGCAACAACAACCTAGCTGGTGGGTTAGGTACAGATTCCATCATTGGCGGTAACGGCAATGACACTCTTGATGGCGGGCTTGGCAATGACACGATGGTCGGTGGCGCCGGGGATGACACCTACATCGTCAATGCGACGACCGACGTCGTGACCGAAGCCGCCGCAAGTGGCACGGACACCATTCGTTCCTCCGTCACGCTGACACTGGGGGCGAATATCGAGCAACTGGTCCTGACCGGTACGGCCAATATCAATGGCACGGGCAACACGCTGGACAACCTCATCATCGGCAACGACGGTAACAATGTCATCAATGGCGGCACTGGTGCGGATGCCATGACCGGCGGACTCGGTAACGATACCTATGTCGTGGATAACATCGGCGACAGCATCACCGAAGTGTCGAGCGGTGGTACGGATCTGGTGCAAAGCAGCATCGCTTTCACCCTGGGTAACGACGTTGAGAACCTCACGCTGACGGGCGCCGCAGGCATCAGCGGCACAGGTAACGACCTGGATAACTACCTCACGGGCAACACCGGCAACAACAGCCTCACCGGGGGACTGGGCAACGACACCATCGACGGCAATACAGGCAACGACACCATGGCAGGAGGCGACGGCGACGATACTTACATCGTCAATGCCGTCGGAGACATCGTCACCGAGAATCTGGACGAAGGCAACGACACCATCCGTAGCTCGGTCTCGCTGACGCTGGCGGCGAACGTCGAAGCCATGGTGCTGACCGGCACAGCCAACAACAATGCCACCGGCAACACCCTGGCTAACCTGCTGATCGGCAATAGCGGCAATAACACCCTGAACGGTCTTGCCGGTGCCGATACTATGCAAGGTGGGCTAGGCAACGATATCTATGTGATCGACGATGTCGGGGACGTCGTCACCGAGAACACCGGCGAAGGCACCGACACCGTACAAAGCAGCATCACCTATGTGCTAAGCGCCAACATCGAAAATCTGACGCTCACCGGCACTGCTGCCATCCAGGGCACAGGCAACGAACTCAACAATGTGCTCACCGGCAATACAGGCAACAACGTTCTCATCGGCGGCCTGGGTAACGACACACTCAACGGCGGCACCGGCAATGACACCATGCAAGGCGACGATGGCGACGACGTGTATGTCGTGAATGCTGTGGGCGATGTGGTGAGCGAGTACAGCAATCAAGGCATCGACCTCATTCAGTCCTCCGTCAGCATCGCCCTGCTGGCCGCCAATGTAGAGAACCTCACGCTGACTGGCGGCACCGGCATCAGCGCCATCGGCAACGACCTCGACAACATCCTCACCGGCAACACCGGGAATAACAGTATCAACGGCGGACTGGGCAACGACACGATCAATGCCGGCAGCGGCAATGACACCCTCAATGGGGGACTGGGTGCCGACAGCCTGGTCGGCGGGCTTGGCAACGATCTCTACGTGATCGATGACATCGGGGACAGCGTCACTGAACTGGCGGCACAAGGAACGGATACCGTCCAGGCGTCCATCAGCCACACGCTGGCGCTCAATGTCGAGAATCTCACATTGACCGGCAGTGCCATCATCGACGGCACAGGTAACGACCTGAACAATACCATCACGGGCAACACCGGCAGCAACGTCCTATCGGGTGGCTTAGGCAATGACACGATCACTGCAGGCGCAGGTGCAGACACCCTCATGGGGGGTGCAGGCAATGACTCGATGACGGGCGGTGGCGCTGGCGTGGATGTGTTCCGCTGGGCGTTGGCGGATCGTGGCCCACTCGGCATCCCGGATATCGATACCATCACAGATTTCGCGATCGCACCGTTCGCCTCCGGTGGCGATGTACTGGATATCCGTGACCTGCTGATCGATGAGCATCAACTGGGCGGCGTCGGCAACCTGGACGATTACCTGCACTTCGAGAAATCCGGCTTGAACACCATCCTGCATATCAGCCATGACGGCGGATTCGCAGCCGGTTACTCAAGCGCCAACGAAGACGTCACGATCAACCTGCTCAATGCTGACCTGGTCGGTGCCTATCTGACCGACAACGACATCATCGACAATCTGCTCAATTCACAGAAATTGCTGACGGATACGGTGTAGGCCCTTTCGGGACCGACTTAACTTTCTGAGGTGGGTTTTGGTGCTTCGGTCGCTGCCGGGGTCGTGCTCGCGGCAGGCTTGGGGGTGGCTGGCTTGGCTGCCGCTTTAGGTTTGGCAGCGGCTTTCGGTTTTGCTGCAGGTTTCTTGGCGGCTGCGGGTTTTGCAGCAGCGGTCTTTGGCTTTGCCGCGGCGGCAGGCTTGGCTGCTGCTTTGGGTTTGGCGGCCGGCTTCTTGGCTGCGGGTTTCGCCGCTGGCTTCTTGGCGGCAGCGGGCTTGCTGGCTGCTGCAGATCTGCTGGCTGGCTTGGCGTTGTTATCCATCACTTTGGCCAGGACTTTCTTACCGGCGACGACGGCCACGGCGAGCGCTACTTTTTTCAGAATATTCCCAAAGAAACTCATGATGTACCCTTTCTTATTGGCAACTGACTTGTTTGAGTTCGCTACCCGGAAAATCCGGTTTCAATCGATCGATCTCAACGGCGATGTCGGATGACATCTTGTTGATCAGCAAGCTGGCCTGACCTTTTTCCTGATTCCTGACGCCCTTCACAGCGGAAACGACCCCTTTTGCTCTGAGCTCTTCCAGCAGTTTAGTCGCTAATTGCTCATCCTTAAAGACTCCGAACGAAATTGCATGTTTCCACTGTGGTTCCTGCACCACAAAAAACTCTTCCACGCCCAGGGCCTTCAGCTCGGCCACCTTGGCCTGCGCCGCCTGCAAGGAAGGCTGACGCGGGATATAGACCCACCAGCGGGTGGCCTCCTGTGTGTTCTGCTGCTTGGCCGTGAATTCCACGGAGAACTTGGTCAGGATGTTCCGCGCGCGTGGCAGGCTGTTCGCCGAGAAGCTGCCCCATTCGTAACAGGCGATCTGCGGTGGCGGTGCGGCAGCGACGGATTGCGCTTCCGGGGCATCCTCCGCTTTACGCGGCATGGCCTTCACTTCTGCTTCCGTCAACAACTTGATCTTCTCTGGTTCGAGCGGCTTATGGCTCGCCAAGTTCACTTTGGTATCGTGTGTCGGCAGATTGAAGTAGGCGAATAGCAGTGCATTGACCAGTACCAGCACCCAGACCATCAGTTTCATCGAATCTCGCTTTCCAGTATCAATAAGCCTTGCAACACCAGATTATCGGCGATTGCCAGGCGATTGGCCAACGCCGCATCTTGCGCCAATAGTTCATGGATGGCTTCTGCGTCCCCGCCGGCGATGACGACTCTGGGCAGGACTTGCTGGTCACGACCCAATCGCGCCGACAACGTACGTACCGCACCGGCGATGGCGTTGAGGCTACCTGTGTAGAGGGCATCCGCCGTATTGTCCGGGTAATCCTGAAACCGCCCGTCGATAGCCTGAACGCCGGGCGCTTTATCGATGATGCTCTGCTGCATGAGACGCAAGCCGGGCAGGATGTAGCCGCCCAGGAATTCGCCCCCGCCCGTTTCGGTATCGCGGCCCAAGGCATCGATGGTCACGGCGGTACCTGCGCTGACGACGATGCAGGGTTCATGGTAATGATGCCAGGCGGCGATCACCGCTGCCCAGCGATCCGTCCCAAGCTGCGCGGGATGGCGATAGCGATTCTTCACACCGCAGGCTGCTACAGTGGAGATGATGAAGTGGACGTCCATCGTCGCCAGTGTTCGAATCAGCGCGGCTTTCGCCTGGTCACCGGCGACATTGGAGATCACCGCACGTTTGCATGCCGCCCAGGCCGGCGAGACCTGTAAACCGGTTAAGGCATCCGTCGCCACCACGTCGTGCGCCTGGAGTTCGCCGGCGGCGTCGAACACGCCCCATTTGGCGCGGGTGTTGCCGATGTCGATCGCCAGCGTCACACCAGATGGCATGTTCGTCTCGCTCATGGATGCACGCCTCGCAAACTGATCTCGCCTGCCGAAAAGCGCTGCAAGCCGTTCGCCGTCTCCACGAGCAACACGCCGTCCGGCGCGATGCCGTTCACCACGCCCAGCATCTCCCGGCCATCCGGTAACAGCATGCGGACTTGCTGCTGCTGATAGGCATGATGTCGCATCCACTCCTCGCGCAGATGTTCGAATCCCTGGGTCTCGAATTCATTCAGGACCAAGGCCAGATGTTTCAGCAAGGTCCCGAGCAAGGTGCTGGGGTCGATAGGCTGACGTGCCAGGCTATGCATGTCCACCGCCGCCTGCTCGATGTGTTTTTGTACATGCTCGGGCAGATGCAGGTTGAGGCCGATGCCGATCACGGCCGCGCTCGGCCCCTCCATGTCGCCCTGCAGTTCGATGAGGATGCCGGCAAGCTTGCGGTAGTCGCACAGAATGTCGTTCGGCCACTTGAGTTGCGCCTGCTTGATGCCTATGTCATGCAGGGCACGCATCAGCGCCACCCCCACCGCGAGGCTCAGGCCCGAGAGTGCGGATGCGCCGGACTGGAAGCGCCAGAGCAGCGAGAACGTGAGGCTCGCGCCGAGGCCGGATTGCCAGCTGCGCCCTCGCCTGCCACGCCCTTTGGTCTGCAGCGATGCCGCGACACAGGTGGCATGCGGCGCACCGGTAGCGGCCTTTTTCATCAGGTAGCTATTGGTGGATTCGAGATGGTCGTGCAGTTCCAGCGTGAACCAGGCGCGCTGATCGCCGATGGCATGCAGCACGCTCTCGTATTCCAGTAACTTGATCGGCTGCGGCAAGCGGTAACCGCGGCCGCGCACCGAGAAGATCTCGACGCCGAGCGCTTCCGCTTCCTGGATAGCGTTCCACACCGTGGCGCGCGTCACACCGAAATGCCGGGCGATATCCTCACCGGATTGGAAACGGCCGTCGGCCAGCAAGCGCAAGATTGGGAAAGTCAGGTTGTTCATAGGGATTCAGGGCCTATATTAGCATCGCGCCTGCTGACCGCCACAGTGTAAAATAGCGGCAAATCAACTTAAGTCATTCTCATGTCAGCAGAAAAAACACCTGTCGCACCCGCCGCCAACTTCATCCGCAACATCGTCGAACGCGATATCGAACAAGGCACCTACCAGACCCGAAAATGGGCGGGCAGCCCCGGTGATGCAGCACATCAGGCGACAGGCCAGCCGGACCCCGCGAAGATCCGCACGCGCTTCCCGCCGGAGCCCAACGGCTACCTGCATATCGGCCACGCCAAATCCATCTGTCTCAATTTCGGCCTAGCGCGCGATTACGGCGGTGTCTGCCACATGCGGTTCGACGACACCAACCCGGAGAAGGAAGAACAGGAATACGTCGACAGCATCACCGAATCGGTGAAATGGCTGGGCTTCAGCTGGGATGCCAACGACTGCTCACACCTCTACTACGCCAGCAACTATTTCGATTTCATGTACCGCGCTGCGGAATACCTGATCGAATCCGGCCACGCCTACGTCGATCAGCAGACCGCCGACGAGATGCGCGCCAACCGCGGCACGCTGACAGAGCCGGGCAAGGATTCACCCTACCGCAACCGCACGCCGGCCGAAAACCTCGCGAAGTTCCGCGAGATGCGCGACGGCAAGCACCCGGATGGCAGTATGATCCTGCGCGCCAAGATCGACATGGCCTCGCCCAACATCAACATGCGCGATCCGGCCATCTACCGTATCCGCCGCGCCACGCACCACAACACCGGTGACAAGTGGTGCATCTACCCGATGTACACCTTCGCCCACCCGATCGAGGATGCGCTGGAACAGATCACGCATTCCATCTGTACGCTGGAATTCGAAGATCAACGCCCGTTCTACGATTGGCTGCTGCAACGCCTGATCGAGGGCGGCCTCTTGAGCAGCCCGCCGCCGCATCAGTACGAATTCGCACGCCTCAACCTGACCTATGTCGTGCTTTCCAAGCGCAAGCTGATCGAGCTGGTCGAGAACAAGCATGTCTCCGGCTGGGACGACCCACGCCTACCAACGCTGGCCGGCGCACGCCGCCGCGGCTACACGCCGGAAGGTTTCAAGCTATTCGCCGACCGTATCGGCGTCAGCAAGGCAGATTCGTGGATCGAATACACCATCCTCGAAGACTGCATGCGCGATGTGCTCAACGAATCCGCCGAGCGCCGCATCGCCGTGCTCGACCCGATCAAGCTCGTCATCGACAACTATCCTGAGGGCCAGAGTGAGGATTGCTACGCCCCCAACCACCCGCAAAAGCCGGAACTCGGCAAGCGCGTGGTGCCATTGTCGAAAGAACTCTGGATCGAACGCGAAGACTTCATGGAAGAACCCACCAAGGGCTATTTCCGCCTGTTCCCGGACAATATGGTGCGCCTGCGCTACGGTTATGTGGTCAAGTGCACGGGCTTCGAGAAGGATGCTGCCGGCAACATCACCGTCGTCCATTGCGAATACCTGCCCGATACCAAATCCGGTACGCCGGGCGCCGATGCGGTCAAGGTCAAGGGCAACATCCACTGGATCTCGGCCGCACACGCCTACGCTGCCGAAGTGCGTCTCTACGATCGCCTGTTCAAGGAAGCCCACCCCGGTGCCGGCGATCGGAATTACCTCGATGATATCAACCCGGATTCATTGGAGACCATCACCGCGCAACTTGAACCATCGCTCAAGGAAGCGAAACCGGAAGACCGCTTCCAGTTCGAACGGCATGGTTATTTCGTCGCGGATAAGAAAGATAGCGTCGAAGGTAAGCCGGTGTTCAACCGGACGGTGACGCTTAGGGATGCTTGGCAGAAATAATTGCATACACCCGTCAACTTAGCCCAAGCCTACCGCCTTCTCAATCATGGCCCCACCGTGCTCGTCACATCCGCCCATGGTGAGCAGCGCAATATCATGGCGGCCGCATGGAACATGCCACTAGATTTCGACCCGCCTAAGATCGCCATCGTCATCGACAAGAACACCTACACCCGTGAGCTGATCGAGGCCTCGGGCAGTTTTGCCATCAATGTGCCCTGCCGCACGCTGGCCGAGATGACGGTGCGGGTCGGTTCCAGCTCCGGGCGCGAGTTGCTGGGCAAACCTCAAGCCGACAAATTCGCTGCGTTCAATATACCCACCTTTGCCGCCAGCAAGATCGCTGCACCACTGGTCGAGGGCTGTGTGGCGTGGCTGGAATGCAAGGTGATCCCCGAACCGCATATCCAGGACACCTATGACCTCTTCCTCGGCGAGGTGGTCGCTGCCTGGGCAGACGAACGCGTGTTTTCGAATGGTCGATGGCACTTCGAAGGGCACGACGACCTGCGTACCATCCATCATGTGGCCGGTGGCGCGTTCATGACGGTTAGTGATACCTTTCAGGTGAAGACCACAGATATATAACGGATAGCCACATAACTGACTGCAAGGCGAGCTACCAGACAAGGCAGGCGATGAGGAAGAACGGAAGATCGAGGACGAAGAAGACCGGGATGGCGCCGGGCTCTCTGGTACATGTGGGCGAGGTGAAGACCAAGGCGCCCACCATCAGCCTGTTCGAGTATGACGCACAGACCTTGAGTGAGCGGACACTACCCGCAAAGGAAGCCTCTACGCTTGCGATGCCGACCAAGGGCAAGCTGTGGCTCAATGTGCACGGCCTGCACGATGCCGAGCTGGTGAAGCAACTGGGCGAGACGTTCAAGCTGCACCCGCTGACGATGGAGGATATCCTCAACACCACGCAGCGCCCCAAGATCGATAGTTACGACGATTACCTGTTCATCGTCACGCGCTTCTTCTATTACGACGACAAGCGTATGGCGATCAATTCGGAACAGATCAGCCTGGTACTCGGCAAGAACTTCGTCTTGAGCTTCCAGGAACGCGCCACCGGCTCGTTCGAGCCTATCCGCGAACGCCTGCGCTCCGATCGCGGGCATATCCGCGGCCTTGGCATCGATTACATGGCGTACGCCCTGCTCGATATGGTGGTCGACCGTTATTTCGAAGTGTTGGAAAAGATGGGCGAGGATTGCGAGAACCTGGAAGAGGTCTTGCTGCGCAAATCCAACGCCAAGTTATTGAAGAACATCCATCAACTCAAGCGCTCGAGTATGGAATTGCGCCGTGCGGTGTGGCCCTTACGCGAAGTCATCAACACGCTGGTGCGCAACGACGACAAGGCGTTCACGGATAACACCGTGCTCTACCTGCGCGACGTGTACGACCATATCGTGCATTTCATCGAATCGCTGGAATCCATCCGCGACATGCTGGGCGGCATGATGGACATCTACCTCTCCAGCATCAGCAACCGGGTGAACATGGAGGTGCGTGCTTTGACCGTGGTCACCATGCTGTTCATGCCGGCGACGCTGATCTCCGGCATCTTCGGCATGAACTTCGATGTGATGCCCTGGCTCAAGCACCCGAACGGGTTCTGGTTCGCCCTCGGACTGATGGGCTGCATCGCCACCGTGATGACGCTGATCTTCTGGCGTCGCCAGTGGCTGAGCCGCAGCTAGGCCGGCCAGACCCTCAATTCTTCAGTTTATCGGCGTACTTGGCGCGCACCTTCGCCACCTTGGGTTTGGCCACAGCCATGCAATAAGGCTGGTGCATATTGTTGGCGTAGTAATACTGGTGATAATCCTCTGCCGGGTAGAAGTGCGCCGCGCTGGTCACTTCAGTGACGATAGGATCCGGCCAGAGACGCTGGGCGTCCAGCTCGGCGATCATCCGCTCCGCTGCATGTTTCTGTTCGTCACTGCGGTAGAACACCGCTGAACGGTACTGCGTGCCGATATCGTTGCCCTGCCGGTTAGGCGTGGTCGGGTCATGGGCGACGAAGAATATCTCGAGCAACTCCTCGAAGCTGATCACATCCGGGTCGTAGGTGATCTCGATGGCTTCTGCGTGGCCGGTGGTCCCGGTGCAGATCTGCTTGTAGGTGGGATCGACCGTATAGCCGCCGGTGTAGCCGGAGACCACTTTCAGCACGCCGCGCAACTGCGAGAACACGGGCTCGATACACCAGAAACAACCGCCTGCGAACACGGCGGTTTCAGTGCGGGATGCGTTGGAATCCATGGTGATTTTTCCTTATACGTAAACCAAAAATTTATCTTTTTGTACCATGAAACAGGATTAGAATTTCGGCAATGCCGACCACGAAAGGTTCATCATGAAAGCACGCACTTTACTGATTTCATTGGCCTGCGTCGCGCTACTCGTCCCCCTGCCTCCAGTCGCTTACGCCGACCCGCCACCCTGGGCACCGGCCCATGGCTGGCGCAAGAAACATGACCCGTATTACGTCGGCTATGCCGGCACGCAGTGGGAACGGGATTACGGCATCATCGAAGGGCGTTGTAACCGGCAAGCCATCGGCACGGTACTGGGCGGCGTGGTAGGCGGCGCCATCGGCACGACAGCCGATCGCGAGTACCGGGCGGTCGCCGTCATCGTCGGTAGCGTTCTAGGGGCCGTGATCGGCAACCAGATCGGCAAATCCATGGATGAAGCCGACCGTGGCTGCATCGGCCATGCGCTGGAACTGGCCGCCGACCGTCGCGCCGTGACCTGGAGCAATCCGGACAGCGGTCTCAACTACAAGGTCACCCCCATACGCGGGTTCAATGCGGACGGCCGCAAATGCCGCGAATACATGCTGGACGTGAACGGCAAAGGCGTCAGCGATTCGCGCAAGGAGCAAGCCTGCCAGACGGCGCCGGGGCAATGGGAGACCTATTGAGCACCGAACCGACTGGGACATGCATAAACGCGCTTTTGCATATGGATCTTTGATGGGGCATCACGGTTGTTAAACGCACTCTACGTAGACTTCAACTCCTACTTCGCTTCCGTAGAGCAGCAGGAGCGCCCCAAGCTGCGCGGCAAGCCGGTAGGCGTATTGTCGGTGATGGCCGAGACGACCTGCTGCATCGCCGCCAGCTACGAAGCGAAAGCCTTTGGCGTGAAGACCGGGACCAATGTGCGTGAAGCGCGCAAACTCTGTCCGGACATCATCTTCGTCGAGGCGCGGCCCGAACTCTATATCCGCTACCATCATCGCCTGGTAGAGATGGTCGAGTCCTGCACCCATGTGGAGAGGACCTTGTCGATCGATGAGATGGTCTGCATGCTCACCGGCACACAGCAGAAGCGCGATAATGCACTCAAGCTGGCGGACCGTATCAAGCGCACCATCGCGGAGAACGCCGGTGCATACATCCGTTGCTCGATCGGTATCGGCCCCAACGTCTTCCTCTCCAAGCTGGCCTCGAACATGAAGAAACCGGACGGCTGCGTGGTCATCGAGCAACATGAGCTACCGGAGAAACTTTACCCGCTTGAACTCCGGGCATTGAATGGCATCGGTCGCCGGATGGAACAGCGCCTCAGCCGCCATGGCATCCACACCGTCCGGCAGTTATGTGAACTGGACAGACAACAACTACGAACCGCCTGGGGCAGTATCGAAGGCGAACGCATGTACGAGAAACTGCGTGGCATCGAACCCCATCGTCCGGTGAACGATCGCAAGAGCCTCGGGCATTCCCATGTCTTGTCGCCGGAGATGCGCAACCGTGACGCTGCCCTCTCCGTGTTGCATCGGCTGCTGCAAAAGGCTTGCCTGAGGATGCGCAGTTACGGCTTGCAGACGGCATCAGTACAAGTCAGGGTCAAGATCCTCAATCAGGAGAACTGGGGCATCGAAGGCAAATGCGCCCCGACCGATGACACCCTGACGCTGATCAATGTCCTGGAACAGCTCTGGCAGCATTTCCCGCGCCATGGCCATGCGCCCTACGCTGTCGGCATCTCGTTCAGCAGCCTCATCCGAGCAGATGAATATGCGGAACAGTTGTTCCAGCCGGAACCGTCTTCCCGGCTCAATGGCATCTTGGATAAGCTGAATATGCGCTATGGGAAAAATACGGTATATTTTGGTGGCGCCCATAACGCTCTTAGCCACGCACCCATGCGAATCGCCTTCAATCATATCCCGGATCTCGATACTGAGAACGACGCCATCAGCGACCAAGAGGTGTTATGACGCGCATCGCCGTCTTCAACCAGAAGGGTGGCGTAGGCAAGACGACCACCATCTTGAACATGGCAGCAGCCTTGCAACGACGTCAGCTCTCTCCACTGATGATCGATATGGATCCGCAAGGGCATCTCACACAGATCCATGAAACACCCCCACAAACGCCGCATCAAAGCTTGTTCGGCTTCTACCAGGACGGTAAACCCTTAAATCAGCTTGAATTGCCCTGGCAGTCGCTCGGACACTTGATCCCATCGCATCGCGAGTTGATCAAGGTCGATTCCATCTTCGGCAAAGGGCCTGCCATCCTCAATCGCCTCAAACATGGCCTGGAAGCGCTGGAGAAGGAAGTCGCCCCACGGAACGTGCTGATCGACTGCTGCCCTTATCTTGGAGTGCTCTCGTTGAATGCCATCTTCGCATCCGACCTGATCCTGATCCCCATCTCCTCCGACTACCTCTCCCTGCAAGGCGCGCAGAAAGTCGAACACACGCTCAAGGCGCTGGAGCCCGTACTGAAGAAACGTGTGGAACGTCGTTACCTGATGACCTGCTATGACCGGCGGCGGGGGATGACCTTCGAAGTGCAAGAGCAGGCAAAAGCCCATTTTGGCGAAGAAGTCTGTGAAACGGTGATTTCGGAGAATGTAGCGGTAGCGGAAAGCCCGCAATACAAGCAGGATGTGTTCCGTTACAACCCGCACAGTGCAGGCGCGATGGACTACAGCGCCCTGGTAGAGGAATTACTCGGAAAGAATCTGATCGGAACCTGAACTAGCGACCGCTGGCGATCAGGTTCAGTACATCTTCGTAACTAGAATTGGCAGCGCGTTCAGGCGTGACGATCTTGGAATCCAGGATCTCGCAATTACGGTACATCTGCTGCAATTTACGTTGTGCTTCAGCTTCGTCACGGCCATAAATCTGCAGGTTATCCACGATCGCGCCATTGCGGCTACGAATCTGGTACACATATTTTGTCATGAGTGGCGCGAACATAAATCGACTTTCCCCTGAGTCTGTTATGCCTAATATAGAATGATTATTTTACAAATTCAAGCTATCTCATTGAATTAACAAGGGTTATCTATATAGTCTTATTTCTGATGCAGAAACCACAATATGTTGTGGTTCGATATCACGAGGATAGTGACAAAAATTGGCAACAAAAAACCCCTGCCACTTTCGTGACAGGGGTTTTTCTTTATAAGTAGCCTGGCGGTGACCTACTTTCGCACACGAGAAGTGCACTATCATTGGCGCAGATTCGTTTCACGGCCCTGTTCGAGATGGGAAGGGGTGGTTCCAAATCGCTATGGCCGCCAGACATAACCGGTGGCGTGAGCGTGTTTTGCTCATCGCGTAAAGCGTTCGTGCTGATGCACGCTGCTTTAACAAATTGGAAGAAGTAAAGAATTAGGTGTCTTTGATTGCTGCTTTAGAACACCTTGCGTTCTCGGTCACCCAAGTCACAAGGTTATAGGATCAAGCCTCACGAGCAATTAGTATCGGTCAGCTTAACGCATTACTGCGCTTCCACATCCGACCTATCAACGTCCTGGTCTTGAACGACTCTTTAGTGAGCTTAAAGCTCAGGGAAGTCTCATCTCGAGGCGAGTTTCACGCTTAGATGCTTTCAGCGTTTATCTCTTCCGGATTTAGCTACCCGGCTATGCCATTGGCATGACAACCGGTCCACCAGAGATCCGTCCACTCCGGTCCTCTCGTACTAGGAGCAGGCCCCCTCAAACTTCCAGCGCCCACGGCAGATAGGGACCAAACTGTCTCACGACGTTTTAAACCCAGCTCACGTACCACTTTAAATCTGTCTCTTATACACATCTCCGAGCCCACGAGACGGACTCCTATC
>CABHOJ010000115.1 GCA_902168195.1 uncultured Methylotenera sp. | reverse complement strand
CTGGAAGGCCTTGCGGAACGTCTTTTCCAGGAACTTGATGTAGTTATCGCGGATGCAATCGACATGGTTGCCGTGGATCACGATGATAGGCGGATTGCTACCGCCCTGATGGGCATACCGCAGTTTGGGGCGGATGTTCTTGCTGATTGGCGGTTGATGCAGGGTGACGGCGTCTTCGAGCACCCGTGTCAGCTGTGGTGTCGAGAGCTTGGCCATCGCGGCCTTGTAGGCGACATCGATGGACTTGAATAGCTCGGGCAACCCTTTCTTCTTGAGTGCCGAGATGTAATGGAACTGGGCGAAATCCAGGAACTGCAGTTTGCGGTCGATCTCGCGCTTGATCCAGTCGCGACGGTCGTCTTCAAGGCCATCCCATTTATTGATGGCGACAACCAAGGCACGGCCACTCTCCA
Source organism: uncultured Methylotenera sp. (assembly GCA_902168195.1). Classification (GTDB taxonomy): domain Bacteria; phylum Pseudomonadota; class Gammaproteobacteria; order Burkholderiales; family Methylophilaceae; genus CABHOJ01. Next base: position 9,327 of record CABHOJ010000115.1, on the reverse strand, counting down.
GGATATAAGCCGAGACATGCGCATCCTGCTCGGTGATGCCTTCCTGGGCATCCACGACTAGCACGGCCACATTGGCTTCTTCGATCGCCTGGATGGTCTTGATGACCGAGAATTTCTCGATGGCTTCAATCACCTTGCCGCGCTTACGCACGCCAGCCGTATCGATGATGGTGTAATGCTTACCGCCACGCTCCAGTTCGATGTGGATGGAATCGCGCGTGGTGCCGGGCTGGTCGAAGGCGATGACGCGCTCTTCACCCAGCAAGGCATTGACCAGGGTGGATTTCCCTACATTCGGCCGTCCGACGATGGCGATCTTGGGATGCCTGCCCGCTTCTTCCTCAGATGCTTCTTCAGGGGCTTCAGGCACACTCTCCAGCGCCAGTTCGACCAGGTCACGGACACCTTCACCATGGGCCGAGGAGATGGAAAGCGGATCACCCAGTCCAAGCTCATGGAACTCGGCGCTGGCGATGGCGCGCTGGATACCTTCGGTCTTGTTGACAGCAAGCAGCACCGGGCGCTGGCTCTTGCGCAATCGGTCGGCGATGACATGATCCTGAGGTGAGACGCCTTGGCGGCCGTCGACGAGGAACACGATGACATCGGCCTCGTCGATGGCGAGTAAGGTCTGCTTGGCCATTGCCTTCAGGATGCCGGTATCGGCAGCGGGCTCGAAGCCGCCGGTATCCACCACCAGATATGGCCGACTGGCACCGATACCGCGACCGTAATGCCGGTCACGCGTCAGCCCGGGCAAGTCTGCGACCAGCGCATCCCGGCTTCGGGTCAGGCGATTGAATAACGTCGACTTGCCGACGTTGGGTCGGCCGACGAGAACGATGGTAGGTATCATGGGCTACTTAATAGAGATGGCGTAGACACCGCCCTTGCGGGTCTGTGCCAACAATCCGTTGGAGCCTAGCTCAGTGAGTCGCGGCATGACCGGGCTATCCTGCACATTGATACGCGCAGTGAAAGCGCCGTCTTCCCGATCCATGAAATGGATATACCCTTGTACATCGCCGACCGCGACGATTCCGCCTAACGGCAATGGTGAACTAAGCAGGCGGTTCTTCAGGGAGCCCTGACGCCAGAAGGTCTTGCCGCTGGAATATTCAAGGGCGTAGACGGAGCCACTTGCATGGGCGACGTAGACGCGTGCGTCCTCCGCGCTCAAACCTGTGTAGCTGGAGATCTCACGGCTCCAGGCAGCCTTGCCAGTGGCACGATCCACACCTGCGATCTTACCCTGATACGCGACGGCATAAACCAATGCGCCATCTACGAACGGCTGGCTAGTGATATCGGCGATACGCTCGATCTCCGTCGTGCCCTTGGGCAGCGCGACTGAGACCTCCCAGATGATCTTGCCGTCTTCGGCGCGTAACGCGATCATCTTACCGCCCGCAAAACCCGCATACACAGCACCGTCCGCCAGCACAACACCCGCCGAGCTACGCAGGCTCAAGGCCGGATTGGCACGTTCGTAGACCCATTTGCGACTGCCGTCCTTGGCATTCAGGCCAAAGATCCGGCTATCGCCGGCACGCACGATCACCAGGTCGTCCGTCACTTGAGGAATACTCAGCACTTCGCTACTGACCTTGGATTTCCAGAGCAATTTGCCCGATTGGTCGTAGGCCATGACGTAGGCTTTCGGTGTGCCGACCAGAACCAGGTTAGGACCGAGACCGACACCGCCAGAGAGCGGTTCACCCGCGTTGATGCGCCATACCTGTTTTCCTGTGGCCGCGTCGATCTTGGCGATCTCGCCTGTAGCACTTGCCGCATAGACCATGCCCGCCTCTACTGCCGGCGTGAAATCATATTCCAGCGATTCGCCGAGGTTGGTCTGCCACATGACCTTAGGCGTCATGGTGGGCTTGAATTCGACGAGTTCCTCTGGCGGTTCGGCCAATTCACGTCCGAACATGCGTTCGGACATGTCGTTCTTGAGATCGGTGATCGAACTGCAGGCACTGAGCGCCAGTGCGAACAATGCCAGGAAGGTGGTCTGTAATCCCAATTTAGCTGCTGGCAATTTAACTACCCAGGGCTTCTAGCTTGTGTTGGGTGTAGAGGTGATAGCGGCCTTGCGGATCAAGCTTGGCCAGCGCTTCGGTATAGGCCGTCCTGGCTTCTGCCTTCTTGCCTTGCGCCACAAGCACGTCACCCTTCAGGTCGGCGAATAGACCATCGAAAGCAGGGTCGTGCTTCTCGGAGAGCGTCTTCAGCGCATCGTCGTAAGCTTGAGTCTCGAACTGGATCGATGCCAGCTGAAGGACTGCAAGCGCTTTTACAGCGTCTTCCTTGGCGTTCTTGATCGCCCATTCCAATTGTGCGATGGCAGTCTTGGTATCGCTATCCTGGTAATTGGCTTTAGCCGCGAGCAATGCCGCACGGCCGGCATAGGGGGTCATGCCATAGTTATCCATCAGATCACCTGCGATCGACTTGATGGTCTTGGTGTCCTTGGTCTCGGGCTTCATCAGCACCTGATATTGGGCAGAAGCTGCGGCTGACTGCTTATGCTGATAGATCTTCCATCCCTGGAACCCAGCGTAAGCGATTGCTGCAGCGGCCACCACGGTCAACACCTTGTTCCCGTTGGCACGCCACCATGCCTTCATCGCGTCCAACTGTTCCTGTTCTTCTAGATCGTATGCCATACCAATTCCTACTCTCGTTATGCTGTTTGAACGGATAGGCCCTTACGGCCTGGGATCGCGTTCAGTAGATTTTTCGTATATTCCTGTTTCGGTGCCGCATACAGGGCTTCTACCGTGTCATGCTCGATCAGCTTTCCCCGATGCATCACGGCCACTTCGTCGGCAATGTGTCTGACGACGCGCAGATCATGACTGATGAACAAGTAACTTAGGTTCATCTCCTGCTGTAACTCCTTCAGCAGCAAGAGGATCTGCGCCTGTATCGATACATCCAGCGCCGACACCGGTTCATCGCAGACCACCAGTTTTGGTTCCAGCACCAGGGCGCGAGCGATGCCGATGCGTTGACGCTGGCCGCCTGAAAATTGATGGGGATACTTTTTCATATCCGCCTCGGTCAAGCCCACGCGCTTCAGCATCTTGATGACCTTGTGCTCACGCTCGTCCGCATTACCCAAGCCATGGATCAGCAATCCTTCAGCGACGATCTCGCCAATCCGCATTCGCGGATTGAGCGATGCGAAAGGATCCTGGAAGACCATCTGCATGTCACGCCGCTGTTGACGCAGCTCAGCGGCGGTCAATTTGGCGAGGTCGACGCCTTGGAAAAGCACTTCGCCCTGATCCAAGGGCTGCAATTGTAGCAGACAACGGGCCAAGGTTGATTTGCCGCTGCCCGATTCGCCCACGACAGCGAGCGTGCTGCCGGTCTTCAGGTCGACGCTGACATCATCTAGCGCGTGGATCTTGGTGCTGCCAAGTCCAAGTCTGCCGCTGCGCTGTGTATAGGTCTTGAACAGGTGCCTGGCACTGAGGATGACATCGCTCATGCGGGGACTCCATCGCCATCGATCCAGGCGTAATCGATCGGTTGAAGTGCTTTCTTGCCATCCGCATCCGGGACGCAGGCCAGCAAGGCTTTGGTGTAAGGGTGCTGTGGCTGGTTCAACACTTGCGCGACGGGGCCGGATTCGACGATCTCGCCACGGAACATCACCACGACGTCGTCTGCGATATCGGCGACCACGCCAAAATCGTGCGTGATGAAGAGCATGCCCATGTTCATGCGGGTCTTCAACTCATCCAGGAGCTTGAGTATTTGCGCCTGCACGGTCACGTCGAGTGCCGTCGTCGGTTCATCGGCGATCAACATGGCGGGCTCACAAGCGATGCTCATCGCGATCATGACCCGCTGTCGCTGTCCTCCGGAGAGTTCGTCCGGGTAACTATCGGCGCGGGTCGCCGGGATGCCGACCTGCTCCAGCAAGCTGGCCACCCTGGCTTTGAGCGCCTTGCCCTTGAGCCCCAGGTGCACCGTCAGGCTCTCGCCTATCTGGTAGCCGACGGTCAAGACCGGGTTGAGGGAAGTCATCGGCTCCTGAAAGATCATGCCTATGCGCTTGCCGCGGATATCGCGCATCTGTTCATGGTTCAGCGTAGTCAGATCCTGACCCTGGAACAAGACCCTGCCGCTGATTTGCTTGAGCTGCTTAGATAGGAGTTGCATGACAGCGAGCGCGGTCAGACTTTTGCCACTGCCGGATTCGCCGACGACGCAGGTGGTTCGGCCCGGCTGCAGCGTGAGACTGACGTCCTTGACCAGCATGCGCTCCGGCATCGCGGCAGGGACGATCGTCAGACCTTCGATACGAAGTAGCTCAGTCATGTTTGAGTAGTTGAACTGCAGACTCCAGCGTTAATTTTTGTTGTTCACCCGCAGACAGCATGGGTTTGAGGCTGACTTGACCGGACTGTATCTCATCATCGCCGATGATCATGGCATAGCGTGCCTTGCTACGGTCTGCCTTCTTCATCTGCGATTTGAAGCTGCCGCCACCTGCATGCATCACGACGGCAAGCCCAGCGTCACGCAATTGCTCCGACACGATCAGAGCCTTCGCTTCCGCCAACTCACCGACATTGACCAGATAAACGTCTGCTTGTTCAATCGCTTCGACCCCATATTCCTGCATCAGCAAGAATACCCGTTCGAGGCCAATGCCAAAACCGCAGGCGGGCGTCGCCGAACCGCCGAGCCGTTCGACCAGGCTATCGTATCTTCCACCGCCAGCGATAGTGCCCTGGCTGCCCAACCGGGTGGTCACCCACTCGAAGACCGTGCGGTTGTAATAATCCAATCCACGCACCAGACGAGGATTGATTTCAAAATCGACGCCTGCATCGCGCAACTGCTGGCAAAGTCCCTCAAAATGCGTCCTGCTCTCTGTGCCCAGCACGTCGATAAGCTTGGGCGCTGCCTCGATCATGGCTTGCATCGTTGGATTCTTGCTGTCGAGGATGCGCAAGGGGTTGGTATGAAGACGCCGTTTCGCGTCCTCATCCAGCATGGCTGCATGCCCTTCGAAATACTTGATCAACGTCTGGCGATACTCGGCACGCTCTGTGGCGTCGCCGATGGTATTGAGATGCAGCGCGACATCCTGGATACCGAGTTCACGCCACAGACGCGCCAGGAGAATGATCTGCTCAGCGTCGACGTCTGGCCCTGTGAATCCGAACGATTCGACACCGATCTGGTGGAACTGGCGTTGCCTGCCCTTTTGTACATTCTCATGACGGAACATCGGTCCCATGTACCACAGCCGTTGTGGACCGTTATAAGTGAGACTGTGCTCGACGACAGCCCGCACACACCCTGCCGTGCCTTCTGGCCTCAGCGTCAGGCGGTCGCCATTGAGTTTGTCTTCCCAGGAATACATCTCCTTCTCGACGATATCCGTATGCTCGCCTACGCTGCGTACGAACAGATCGGTGGGCTCGACGATAGGCAAGCGGATATTGCGATAGCCGTACTGGGCTAGGACTCTGGCGGCGGTGGATTCGAGTTTCTGCCAGAGCGCGGTCTGCTCAGGCAGGATGTCGTAGAAACCCTTGATGCTTTGGAATTTGTCGCTCATCGCTTGTTCTTGGCTTGTTCTTATTAGCTCAGATGGCTTTTAGGGGAATGGTCTTGGTCGCCGGGAGATGTTGGCGCAGGGCGCCACCTTCAGCGTAGTTTTCTTGCACGTATCGTTCGACGATCGCCTGGAACTCCTCTGCGATCCTGTCGCCTTTGAGGGTCACGGTCTTCTGTCCATCGACGAATACCGGCGCCACAGGCACTTCCCCCGTACCAGGCAGGCTGATGCCGATATTGGCGAGTTTGGATTCCCCCGGGCCGTTCACCACACACCCCATGACAGCAACGCTCATAGTCTCGACCCCGGGATATTCGGTGCGCCAGATCGGCATCTGCTCGCGCAGGTAACGCTGGATCTTTTGCGCCAGTTCCTGGAAGAAGGTAGAGGTCGTACGACCACAGCCGGGACAGGCGGTTACCAGCGGCGTGAAGGAACGGATGCCCATGGTCTGCAGGATCTCCTGCGCCACCACGACCTCCTTGGTCCGGGATTCGCCCGGCTCCGGCGTAAGGGAGATGCGGATAGTGTCGCCGATGCCTTCCTGCAGCAGCAGGGAGAGTGCGGCGGTCGACGCGACGATGCCTTTGGAACCCATGCCCGCCTCGGTGAGCCCGAGGTGCAGCGGATAATTGCAACGTTTGGCAAGCTCACGGTAGACCGTCACCAGATCCTGCACATCGCTGACTTTGCAGGAGATGATGATCTGGTTCGCTGACAGGCCGATGGCTTCGGCTTGCGCTGCACTCTCCAACGCAGACTGGATCAAGGCTTCACGCATCAACGCATCGGATGAGAGTGGTTCGGCGCGTTGCGCGTTCTCGTCCATCATGCGCGCCATCTTTTCCTGGTCCAGGCTGCCCCAATTGACGCCGATACGTACCGGCTTGCCGTACTTGATAGCGGTCTCGATCATGGCGGCAAACTGGTCGTCACGCTTGGAGCCCTTGCCGACATTGCCCGGATTGATCCGGTATTTAGCCAAGGCTTCGGCACACTCCGGATATTGAGCGAGCAGCTTGTGGCCGTTGTAATGGAAGTCGCCGACCAGCGGCACATTGCAGCCCATCGCGTCCAGCTTGCGGCGGATGGTCGCCACCTGCGCGGCCGCTTCGGGGGAATTGACCGTGATGCGCACCACCTCCGAACCAGCCTGCCATAACTCGAAGACCTGCTGGACAGTGGCTTCAGCGTCCGCCGTATCGGTATTGGTCATGGACTGGACGACCACGGGGGCTCCGCCACCGACCGGCACATGGCCGACCATGGCTTGCAGACTGTCACGACGGCTGATGGCTAGACTATTCAAGATACTTTCCGGGCTGGCTGTAGGGATACGAATGCACGTGTCATTCCAGGGTCAATCTGGCCACATTCAGTTTGCTATGCGGCCCCAGGTCGACCGACTTGCCGTTATAGGTCAAGCTCGTGGCTGCGGCATTACCGATGATCAGCTTCAGCGGCGGTGTCGCTTCGACGATCTCGTCGCTCCCGGCCGGCTTATTCTTGTTAACAATCTCCTTGTCGTCGCGATCGACCACGCTGACCCAGGTCTGCTGAGAGAAGTGCATCGTCAACTTGGACACGCCGGTTTGGGATGGAGTGGCTGACGTTGCCGGTGCGGGCACTATAGATGGGGCCGGTACTGCAGGCGTGGCGGTGTCATTCGTTGGGGTTGTAGCAGCGGATCCTGCAGCGGACGATGCTGGCGGTAGGGCTTGCTCCGACTCACCTTCCGCCATGGGGGCCTGATCGCGCTCCGCGGCAGGCAAGGCTGCGATCGGCAACGGTTCAGTCACCGTGTCGCCACTGATTTCTGCCGACGCTGCGACTGGCGCTGAAGATGGTTGGTCGGAAGCGTTCTTCGGGTATTCGAAATAGAGCAACCAAGCCCCGAGCAAGAGTGCGATCACGACGCTGGCGGAGATGTAGGCCAACCAGGGTCGACGATCCCCACCAGAAATGAGGATGTTGGCCGACTGGATGGTGATGGCTTTGGGGCCACCAGCCGGCGAGTAGGTTTTGTAGACCTCTAACAAGGGCTCCGCAGGAATCTCCAACAAGCGCGCATAATTGCGAATGAAGCCGCGTGTGATCGTCGCTTCGGGCAAGGCCGAGAATTCGTCGTTCTCCAGGGCATGGATCTGCCGCAAACTGAGACGCAGATGACTGGCCACATCCTCCACCGACAACCCGAGCGCTTCCCGTGCCTGTTTGAAGCTAGGGCCGATCGCAGACACGGCCACTTGGGCCTCTGCGTCGATCGCCGCCGTTTCGTTCGATTCCGTCATCACTTTCCTGACAACAATGCTTTGGTTTGTTCTGAATTCGGGTATTTCTTGCGTAACTGCAACGCATAGCTGGCTTCGGCATCACGCCCGCCCAACTGTCTCTCGACCTTGACGCCCAGCCACAGCATGTCAGGACTGGGGTCGTTCGCCAACGGCGTCTGCAAGTATTCTCGCGCCCGCAAGGGCTGTCCACGTTCGAACTCGATCAAGGCCAATTGATAGGCGGCCTGATACAGCACGGGCTGCACTTGCAAGGCACGCTGTAGATAGACTTCCGCATTCGCCAAGTCCTTCTTCCGCAAGGAGCAGACTCCGGCGTTCATGTAAGCGACGCCCGGCGTGACGTAGAGTGGGTTCTTGACCGCTTCGAGGAATTGCACGATGGATTCATCGTATCTGCCGCGCGAGCAGAGGAAAGTCCCATAGTTATTTCGCGATTCCGAGTTACCCGGCTCCAGCTGGATAGCCTTCTTGAAACTCGTATCGGCTTTCGCGTCCTCGCGCAGGGCGCCATAGACCAGACCGAGGCCGTTGTGCGCGAGGGAATAGGACGGGTCGATCTGTACCGCCTCATTGAACTCTTCCAAAGCGATGCCCAGCTGGCTCTGGGCATAGTAGCCGGCACCCAGCTCGGTGTGGATACGTGCGCGTTCGCGGAGGTTCGATTCGCCACCATAGCTGGGGCGCTCCGTCTGCCCGGCGCAACCGGCCAACACGGCCAGGAGAAGGATCCATGCGAAGTTTTTCATGCGGCGGTCTCGATCCTGATGTTCTTTAGCGCTTGATTGCGCTCGCTACGTTTGGTTTTATCCTGCACCTTACCGGCCAGCTGGCCGCATGCGGCATCGATATCGTCACCACGGGTCTTGCGTGTGGTCACGACATAGCCGGCTTGCATCAGCACATCACGGAAGCGACGAATGTTGTCCGGCTTGGAGGTTCCGTAACCGCTATCCGGGAACGGATTGAACGGGATGAGGTTGAATTTGCATGGGACATCGCGCACCACATCCAGCAATTGTCTGGCATGCTCGACCGAATCGTTGACGCCATCCAGCATCACATATTCGAAGGTGACGAAGTCTCGCGGGGCCTTGACCAGATAACGCTGGCAAGCGGCCATGAGGTCTTTCAGCGGGTATTTCTTGTTGATCGGTACGATCTCGTCCCGCAACGCGTCATTTGGAGCGTGCAGCGACACAGCCAGTGCAACCGGGCAATCTTCCTTGAGCCTGTCCATGGCGGGCACCATGCCGGAGGTCGACAGCGTCACGCGACGACGACTCAGCCCATAGGCGGAATCATCGAGCATGATCTGCATAGCGGTGACGACATTGTCGTAATTAGCCAGCGGTTCACCCATGCCCATCATGACGACATTGCTGATGATACGTTCGCCCGGCGGCAGCATGTCGTAGCCGTCCGCCTGCCTTAGGGAACGGTTGG
>CABHOJ010000114.1 GCA_902168195.1 uncultured Methylotenera sp. | reverse complement strand
GTTTATCGAGGGCATAGCGCACGGTATTGCTCTCGGCGGCACAGGCGCCACCCAGAGTGTCGTGCCGCCCGCAGGTGTCGGCGGTGATGGTCAGCATCGGCCGCCCCTCGTTCGAATAGAGCACCGAGCCCGTGGTCAGGTAGAGCTGCCCCTGCCGTGCGATGGTATCGACGGCGCTGTAGCGTTCTTCCGGATCCGCCGCGCTGTAGAACAGCGTATCCACGGCCTGGTTGCCTTCGAGGTCGAGGATGCGGAAGGTCTGGCCCTGTTTCACTTCGGCCATCCAGGGGTTGCCCGCGTCGCATACCTGGTCGAGTACGGCATCACGCGGGTCCCGCGTGCTTTCGATGAGCGTCTGCGTGGTCATAGGTAGTAGCGCTCCGTATTGATGAAGCCGCGCTGGTTCTGCTCACAGTGCGTACGGCAAGGATCGTCGTCAGCCGCGAGACCGCTGTGCCAGGCGCTAAGCTTGACCGCGGCAGGCTTGTAGGCGGTCGCGTCGTCCAGCGGATGCGGCGCGGCGGACACGACGAGCAGCACATTCATGTCGAAGCGCACATCCACATGATCGCCCGCCCGGCTATGGCCACGGACGAAGGTCAGGTGCCCGGCTTCGTCCGGCTGCGCCTTGCTGAAGAAATTGACGTTGGCGACCAGGTCGCGTTTGCCCAGCCCGTACTTGGCCAGTTCCACCAGCATGCCGTCTTTGCCGTTGCGGTACATGGCGTTGCGCTGGGTCTGGAAGCTGCTGGGGCCGAAACGGGCGGCGATCATGGCGGCATCGCTCACGCCGCAGAAGGTATCGTGCCAGCCGACCGTGTCCTCAATGATGGAGCACATGACGCGGCCCATGTCCGAGTAGCAGACGTGCCCTGCGGTCAGGAAAGCCGTGTGCTGCGCCTTCAGCGTATCCGGCATGTTGTAGCGTTCGAGCTTGTCTTCCGGGTTGTAGAACAGGGCCGACAGGTTGGCGCCGCCTTCGAGGTCGGTGATGCGCAATGCCGTGCCGCGCCGGATCAGGCCCGACCAATGGTTGCCACCGGGGATGACCTCTTCCCAGAGGATGTCGGCAGGGAGGGATGATGCCGTCATGCTTTCGGTTTTCCTTTTGCTTTGCTCACTTTTTCCTTGCTCGCCTTTGCCTTGCTAGTGCTGCTTACCTTGGCCGTAGCCAGTTCCGGTGTGCGCTGGTGTAACGGCGGGATGACCGCGCCCATCAGTTGCAGCTTGCCGGTGATGACGCCGCGCAAGGCGATGATGTCGTTGGCGATCGCCTGCACTGTCTGTGCCGGCCCCTGCACCAGGATCACTTCCATCGTCTGGTTATCGGCCAGATGGACGTGCAGCGAACTGATGACTTCGTCCAGATGCTGGTACTGCAGGTCGGCGATGGTCTTCTGCAAGCCGCGCGTGCTGTTGTTGTAAAGGATGGTGATGGTACCTACCATCACCTCGTTGCCCTTCTCGCGCTTATGCTCCGCCAGATGCTGACGCAGCATGTCGTTGATCGCCTGCGAACGGCTGTCGAAGCCGCGTTGCAGCACCATGCTATCGAGCTCGGCGTGCAGCTCGTCCGGCAAGGAGATGCTGATGCGGTTGACCGGCGCTTTTTTATTCTTCTGGTTCATTCATCCTCCAATGTGACTGGTTCAAACATGGGCAAGGTCCATCACGAGCCGCAGTCAGCGGGGCAAAGCGCAGCACAGAAACCGGAACGTACATGCAGTACGTGAGGATTTCGAGCAGCACATGCGTCCCCGATCACTGTGGCGCAGCAGGACAGTGTCCATGTTTAAAAAATGCGTCAGGACGCCGCGAGACCCCTGCAGGGCAAGGCGCACAGCGCGCAGGATGCGAGACAGTACATACAGTACGGCGAGCATCCGAGCACTGCGCAACACGGCCATGCAACGTCGCAGCAAAGTCATCACCCATTTTTTAGAACATGTAGCTATAACGATCGATCTCCCACTGACTCACCGTCAGGTGATAGGTCTGCCATTCCTGGCTCTTGTAAGTCACGAACTCGTCGCGCAATTCCTTGCCCAGCGTCTTTTCCACCAGCGGGTCGGCAGCGAAGGCGGCGACCGCGTCTTCCAGCGTTTGCGGCAGGAAATCGATGCCGCGCTGCTGGCGCTCTTCCTCGGTCATGGCGTACAGGTTGTCTTCGTTCGGGATGCCCGGATCCAGTTTCTCGCGGATGCCTTCCAGGCCTGCGGCGAGCGCCAATGTGGCGGCCAGGTAGGGGTTCACGGCGCCGTCGGCGTTACGCGATTCGCAACGGCCGCCGCCCATGGGCACGCGCACCGAATTGGTCCGGTTGTTGGAGCCGTAGGAGTTGAACACCGGCGCCCAGCTGAAGTAGCTCATGGCACCGCGGCGCACCAGGCGCTTGTAGCTGTTGACGGTCGGCGCGAAGGCGGCGCACAGGGCCGGGCCGTGCTTGAGGATGCCGGCGATGAACTGGTAACCGAGTTCGGTGAGGCCAAGGCCGCGTGGGTCGTCCTTGGGGTCGCAGGCGAACAGGTTCTTGCCGGTCTTGAGGTCGTAGAGCGACATGTTGAAATGCGCGCCAGTGCCGGTCTTGTCGGCGAACGGCTTCGGCATCATGGTCGCCAGCAGGCCTTGTTCCTTGGCGTAGTGCTTGGCCATGTAGCGGAAGAAGATGAAGCGGTCGCACATGGTCAGCGCGTCGCTGTAGTTGAAGTCGAACTCGAACTGGCTGTTGCCGTCCTCATGGTCGAAGGAATACAGGTCCCAGCCGAGGTCGTTGATCGCGGTCGCCATCTTGTCCAGCCAGCCGAAGTTGTCCATGAAGCCGCGCACGTCGTAACAGGGCTTGGTCAGTTTGTCGTCCGGGTTGGGGATGGCGAGCTTGCCGTCGGCTTCCTGCTTCAGCAGGTAGATCTCACACTCGATACCCAGGTTCATGCCGAAGCCCATCTTGGCCGCTTCCGCCAGCACGTTCTTCAGCGCGACACGGGTGTTCAGCGGGTACAACTCGCCCTGGAAACCGTTATCCGCAGGCATCCAGGCGACCTTGGGTTCCCATGGCAGCGGGATGATGTGGTCGAGATCGGGGATGGAGGTCAGTTCGTCGTCGCTCGGGGCCTGACCCAGGCCGTCCAGCGCGTAGCCGGTATAGCGCTCCGAACCGCCGGCCATCTGCGGCAGGTGGTCGATCGGCACGACCTTGGCCTTCGGTACGCCGTGGATATCCACATAGGCGCCGATACAGTATTTCACGCCCTTGTCCTTCAGGTCGTTCTGAATCTTGCTGATCTCTGCCGCTGACTTCGTCATTGCTAACCTTTCAAAAACTTTTTTAAAGAGAACTACGTTGAATGACACTCAGCTTGAAGCTGAGCTGAAATAGGAATGCGCCAGTGGCGGGGTCTCCTGCATGCCTTTGGCGATGAGCGCGCTGAGGTCCTCGACCATCCAGTCGAACCATTGCGCGCCCTTCTCCACTGTCGCAGCACTCGGCTGGCCGGTCACGCCGTTGAGGCTGGTGCGGTTCACAGGGTGCGCGAACACCAGGCCGTCGGTGCGGTCCGGATCGTCGGCCATCTCGAGTTTTTCCGGCCGCACCATGTGCGGGGCCTTGGCCAGCATGAGTGAGGTCTCGGCATCGTTGGCGTGCCAGTCGTCGCCGTCGGCGAAATGGAACTCGCGTACCCGTGCGCTGATGGTCGCGGAATTGAACACGGCCACCATCATGTCGTCGTGCTCGCTACGCAGCATCTCCAGCGCACAGCGCAAGGGCGCGGCATTGGTGACGTGGGTGTTGACGATGAACAGCCGGCGGATACCGGAGTGGTAGGCCCAGTCGCCCATGTCCTTGATCAGGTTGATGAGCGTCACCGGGCTCAAGGCGATGGTGCCGGGCCAGCGATGGCTGTGGCCGACCGAGCAGCCGTAGGGCATGGTCGGCAGCATGGGCACACCGACCTTGGCGGCAACGGCACGGCAGAGGATATCGGCCAGCACATAGTCCATACCGCAGCCCATGTGCGGGCCATGCTGTTCGGTGGCGCCGATGGGCAGGATGGCGCTGTCGCGGGCCGCCGCGATCATGGTCGGCATCTCGTCCCAGGTGGCGTGCGCCCAATTCATATCCTGTGGCATCGCTTGTGTCATGATTTACTCCACGTTATCCGCGACGTTGACGAAGCGGATCATGTGCGGTTTGACGATATCTTCTTCGGCCGGCGCCGCTTCCTGCGGATGGATCAGCGCTTCCAGCCGCGCCTTGGTGGCGATGAATTCCGGGCTGAACAGCTGATCCACGTTGCGCGGCCTTGGCACCGGCACCTCGATCAGCTCCTGCACTTCTCCCGGGTTGGCCTTGAGCACCAGGATGCGGTCGGCGAGGTAGATCGCCTCGTCGAGATCGTGCGTGATGAACAGGATGGTCACATCGACGTTGCGCCAGATATCGAGCAGGTGGCTCTGCATCTTGCAGCGCGTTTGCGCGTCGAGTGCGCCGAACGGTTCGTCCATGAGCAGGATGCGCGGCTGGTTGACCAGGGCACGGGCGATGGCCACGCGTTGTTTCATGCCACCCGACAGCTGGTGCGGATAGGCCTTGGCGAATTTCTCCAGCCCCACCAGCTCCAGCCAGAGGTCGGCTTCGCGTGCGGCTTCGTCGTGCGGCAGGCCGTTCATCTCCAGCCCGAACATGACGTTCTTGCGTACCGTCAGCCAGGGGAACAGCGTGTAGCCCTGGAACACCATGCCGCGGTCGCGGCCAGGGCCGGTCACCGGCTTGCCGTCGAGCAGCACCTGGCCGCCGCTGTAGCCTTCCAGCCCGGCGAGGATGCGGATCAGCGTCGACTTGCCGCAACCGGAAGGCCCGATGACGCAGACGAACTCGCGTCGGTGGGTCTTGAAACTGACGTTGCTCAGCGCCGTGGTCTCGCCCTGCTGACTGCGATAGACCTTGGTCAGGCCTTGCACCTCGAGGATGACCTCGCGCTGCTTGAGCTTGTCGAAGCGCGCCTTGACGGCGTCGGACTGCTGCAGGTAACTGGGTTGATCGTTTTGCATGCCGCTTCCTTACTGTTTGTTCGCCGGCTTGTCCCAGGGGAACAGCCGTTTGCCGAGCCAGCCCAGCACGAGGTCGGTGCCGAGGCCGATGATGCCGATCATGAGGATGGCGGCGTACACGTTCTCGAAGTGCTCGTAGCGCGCCTGCTGCGTGATGAACCAGGTGATGCCGGACGAGGTGCCGATCAGTTCCGCCACGATCAGGTAGGTCCAGGCCCAGCCGAGCAGGATGCGCTGGTCGCGGAAAAGGTCGGGCAGGATGCCGGGGATGACCACATGCCGCAGCAGCTTGAGGCGGCTGGTGCCCAGCGTCATGGCGGCTTCCAGCAAGGCATAGTCGAGCTTGCGCGTGGTGTTGGAGATGATCAGCACCTGCTGGAAGAAGGTGCCGATGAAGATGATGGCGATCTTCGGTCCCTCGTAGATGCCAAGCACCGCCACCGCCAACGCGCCGAACGCCGGGGCCGGCAGGTAACGGAAGAACTCGACGAAGGGTTCGAACAAGCGCGATACCGCGCTATAGGTGCCCGCCAGTACGCCGAGCGGCACGCCGATCAGCGACGACAGGAAGAAGCCCCAGAAGATCACCTGGATGCTCTGCCACAGGCTCTCGTGCAGCCACAAGCCGTCACGGCTGGCCGGCGGCGTGGTGAAACCGGTGTAGAACGCTTCGGCGACCTTGTGCGGCGGCGGCAGGTAGATCGGATTGGACGGCTTACCGACAGGCAACTGGCCCTTCGCTGCCTCGACGGTGGCGAGTTCGGCCGCGAAGACGTCCTTGTCCACCAGCATATCGGTCTGGAAGTAATCGACATCACCCGGATCGCTGATGCGCACCATGGGATGCCAGAGGAAAGGCACGTAACTCACCAGGCACCAGATCAGGATAGGCAGGACGAACGAGCCTATCGCCAGCAACTTGCGCCTGTTGGGCGGCAATTCCTGCCTTGCCGCGAACCATGCTGTGGATTCCATGCCTCTCCCCCGCCGTACTTATTGGATGCCTATGACTGCTTACTTGTCACTGCTACTTGTGCCTGCTTACTTACCGACGAGCGTGGTGTCGATCGCCTTGTTGATGTCCTGCGGTTTCTTGTAGATGCCGTACTTCACGTTGAAGTCGTCGACGATCTTGGTCGAGCCGTAGAGCGACTTGTAACCGTCGGCCTTGACCATCACTTGCTTGCCTTCTTCCAGGGTCAGGAGACGTGTGCACTTGAGGAACGGCAGGTAGGCTTCAGGCTTGAGGCCGACGCGTGCCGCCATGATCTTCACCGCATCCGGCTGGGTCTTGGGGTCATTGATGTAGGTGACGACCTTGCCCCAGACCTTGACGATCTTTTCCCATTCGCCGCGACGACTGGAGAGGCTGACCGGGTTCACGGTCAATACGTCGTAGATCAGGCCCGGCTCGTCGGCCGAGGTGTAGATGGGTTTGGCACCGGGGACGCGCTTCATCGCCTCGCCGGAATTAGGCTGCCAGGCGCCGATGGCGGCCAGGCTACCGGAAGCCAGTGCTTGTGGGGTCTCGTTGGTGGGGGTGTTGACGATGCTGACGTCGGTCTCTTTCAGGCCGGCTTTTTCCATGCCGTTCAGCAGCAACAGGTGCTCGACCAGGCCGAGTTCGAGGCCGACCTTCTTGCCCTTGAGGTCCTTGATGCTCTTGATGCCGGGCTTGCCGACGATCATGTCGTTGCCGTTGGAGTAATCGGTGACGATGATCATCACGTTCTTGGCGCCGCCAGCAGCCGTCACCAGCGCATCGCCGTTGGTCACGGTCACGGCGTCGATCTTGCCTGCGGAGAACGCCGTCATGGAAGAGCCGTAATCGAACCACTCGAATTTGACGTCGACACCGGCTTCCTTGAACCAGCCCTTTTCGATCGCCACTTGCCAGGCGACCCAGCCCGGCCAGTCGCTGTAGCCGATCTTGATCGGTTGTGCGGCCTCGGCCGCCAGGGTGAAGCAGAGACCCGCGACCAGAGCGGCGCGGGTGAATAGACGCTTAAGACCTGCTGTGCTGATATCAGACGACACGATTGAGCTCCTTTTAAGTATTACTGAAATTAATTTCGGTAATACCAAAGCAACCGCTATGCCATCGCCATGCACCTATCTTGTTTCACGTTTTACATCAATATTTTAGCGCTAAAAACATCGGGTAATTACTCAGAATTCACGCTCTCTGAAAAGCACCGAAATCGCCCTATTCGAGTGCAAATCACGCAGTTTCGCACCGATTCGTTGCCTCAGTATCCGATGGTTCGCGCGACTTTCATCGCACCTCGAAAAACCGCGCTATCGGCAACCTTGCCATCCATAGTAAAATCAGGGACTTGAAACGCTGAGACTACGGTAATTCCAAGCAATGAACCAGATTCAAAAATTCGCCACTGACGACGTCCGCATCAAGGAAATCAAGGAGTTGCGTCCGCCGTCCGAGCTGCTCGACAGCCTGCAGGCCAGCACGTCCGCCACCGAGAACATCCTGGCGACGCGTTCGGCGATCCACGGCATCCTGCATAGCGCGGACGACCGCCTGCTGGTCATCATCGGCCCCTGTTCCATCCACGATTACGATGCCGGCGTGGAATACGCCCGCAAGCTGCTGGCTGAACGCGAACGCCTGTCGCGCGACCTGCTGATCGTCATGCGCGTGTACTTCGAGAAGCCGCGCACCACCGTGGGCTGGAAAGGCCTGATCAACGATCCGCACCTCGACGGCAGTTTCGATATCAATGCCGGGCTGGAGCTTGCCCGCAAGTTCCTGCTCGAAGTGAACGAACTCGGCATGCCTGCCGGCACCGAATTCCTCGATACCATCACGCCGCAATACACCGCGGATCTCGTGAGCTGGGGCGCCATCGGCGCACGCACCACAGAATCGCAAGTGCACCGTGAGCTGGCCTCCGGCCTCTCCTGCCCGGTCGGCTTCAAGAACGGCACGGATGGCAACATCCGCATCGCGGTCGATGCCATCAAGGCCGCGTCCAGCCCGCACCATTTCCTGTCGGTGACCAAGGCCGGGCATTCCGCCATCATCTCCACCAGCGGCAACGAAGACTGTCACGTGATCCTGCGCGGCGGTAAAGCGCCAAACTACGATGCCGTGAACGTGGACAAGGCCGCTAAGGAACTCGCCAGCGGCGGGCTCAACGCCAAGGTGATGATCGATTGCTCGCACGCCAATAGCCGCAAGGAATACAAGCTGCAGATGGAAGTCGCGGCCGATGTCGCCGGGCAACTGGCGAACGGCGACGACCGCATCATGGGCGTCATGGTCGAATCGCACCTCAACGAAGGCAAGCAGGACCACACGCCCGGCTGCACGCTGGAATACGGCAAATCCATCACTGACCCATGCCTCGGCTGGGATGACACCGTCAAATTACTCGATACGCTGGCTGCGGGTGTCCGTGCCCGACGTTTGCGCGACGAAGAAGTGGAATAGAACGCATCATGAAAAGACTCTTTTACATCGACTACCCGCAGGAATCCTACGAAGGCCAGATGCACCGCTACCGCTGCGCCTTCTGCAAGGAGGAGACGACCAAGATCAACGGCAATCTCGAAGGCCACCTGCCCACCTGCGAATACCGAATCAGGATGGAAAAGGAAGGCCACGACTGTGCCGGAAAATCCATCGAACCCGCCTCGCATGACACGGACGACTATGATTGAGTGAGCACGATTGAGCGAGCACGGTTGATCGACCGCGTCGTTAAGCATCAACAAAAAAGCCCGGCGGTTGCCGGGCTTTCTCATTTCTGCGAATGCATCACTGGATGGTCGTGGTCGTCATCCAGTCAGTCATGGCCTGGTCGCCGGGGCGATCCACATGCACCTTGCCGCCTTCCAGCGACGTCACCCAGCCGAGCGGGATGTAATGGTGCTGCTGGGTATTGTCCTTTTCCAGCTTGATATGCTCCGGGCCTTCCATGTGGTCCACGGTGGCGAACTGGCCGCCCTCGGAACAGACGACAGGCATACCGGGTTTGATTTGGGAAGTATCGATCATGGTATTGGCTCCTAGTTGAGACAGTGGAGTTCTAGCGTAGGCGATTTGAATGCATCGACCTATCAGCCATCTGCGGCTATCGCTGTAGGAGAGGTTGAAGCACGATGAATCAATTGCGTCGGTCATGGGTCAGATAGGCATCTGACATCTCATGAGCCAACTACCATGCCTACACTTCGCCAATTTGCTTTGATCGCCGCTCTACTCTTGCTGCCATTTCAGGCACATGCCGAACTACCGAAATTCACCGCTGGGCAACCTTATCAAGAAGTGAAAGCCGAACTCATCAAACAAGGCTGGCAACCGGTCAAGAACATGAAGATCGGCAATAGCAGCCTGTACGCGCAGGAGGTCTACCAGCAGGGTTTGGAAGAAGTGGTGGATTGCGTGTCGATGGAACTGGATGGGTGCTGGTTCAAGTACAAGAAGGGTAAGCAGGTGCTGGAGGTGAAGACGATTACTAAAGAGTTCAAGTTTGAATTTTATAAATTTAGAAAGTAATAACTAAAAAGCTAGAAGAATGTTCGATCATCTAAAAATTAACTATATAGGTTAGCTTGTAGCTGGTAACGATAAAGTAAATTTGTTTCTAGCAAAATCTGTGATTTGCTGAATCGGATTACCGTTAAGTAATGTCAGATCACCATCATTAAGTTTTGCCATTTCTTTAGCTAAATAAAGCCCAATTCCACTGCCTTGCAAATTCCGATTGCAAGCCATTTCACCTGAATATTCTTCAGAAAATATACTTTTTACTTCATGTTCTTTAATTCTTAAGCTTTCCATGTCAAAAACAATGTCAATTCGAGAACCAACTTTACTTACAGAAACTGAAAAATTACCTCCTGGTTTTATATATTTAGCAGCATTTTCTACCAAGTGATATACACATACATGAATAG
>CABHOJ010000113.1 GCA_902168195.1 uncultured Methylotenera sp. | reverse complement strand
CGTCCATGAAGCGACTGCCGTCCGGCAACTTCAGCAAGCCGCCTTCGCCACGCACGGCTTCCGACACCAGGAAGGATTTGGCTTGCGGATGGTAGAGACAGGTCGGGTGGAACTGGATGAATTCCATATTGGCCACGCGGCAGCCCGCGCGCCAGGCCATGGCGATGCCGTCACCGGTGCTGACGTCGGGGTTGGTGGTGTAAAGATAGACCTTGCCGGCGCCGCCGGTGGCGAGCACCGTCTGGTCCGCGCCTATGGTCAGTACTTTGCCGGTCTGGTTGTCCAGTACATAGGCGCCCAGACACTCGTTGCCTTCGCGCTTGACCTTGCGTGAGGTGATGAGGTCGACCGCGATGTGGTCTTCGAACAGCGTGATCTGCGGATGCTCGCGCACTTTCTCGGCCAGGGTCTTCTGTACGGCATGTCCGGTGGCATCGGCGGCATGGATGATGCGACGATGGCTATGCCCGCCTTCACGGGTCAGGTGGAAGCCGCTATCGTCTTCCTCGCGGGTGAAGGGCACGCCCTCCTTGATCAGCCATTCCACCGTCTCGCGGCCGCGCTCCGCGACCAAGCGGGTGACTTCGGCATCGCAGAGGCCGGCGCCGGCGATCAGGGTGTCCTGGATATGCGCTTCGATCGAGTCGCCGTCAGTGAGCACGGCCGCGATACCACCCTGCGCCCAGTTGCTCGAGCTGTCGTTGATGGTACGTTTGCTGACGAGGCAAACCCGCTTCTGGTCCGCGACTTTCAGGGCCAGGGTCAGGCCTGCGAGACCGCTGCCTATGATCAGTACATCGTAATGTTGCATATGTGTCCGGACACTTGAACTTTCAGGAGTTTAGCGCTGTCTTGAATAGCAAGCTAGTCGAGACCAAGCTGAAGGGATAAGTAATGATAACGACGAAAAAGTTCGGTGAATTTTCACGCATGGGTTTCGTTGATACGACCCTGCAAGGTTATACTCCGACATTAGAAAAAACGCAGATAGGGAGTGTCGTTTCTGTAGATGCGAACGCTCACAGAGACAAAAGCATGGTCGGTAATCGAGAGATAGACCAGGAACTGGTTGAGCGCGCACAGCGCGGTGACAAAAGGGCATTCGGCATGCTGGTGGACAAGTACCAGCGAAAGCTTGGTCGTCTGCTGTCACGCCTGATCCGCGACCCTGCTGAAGTCGAGGATGTGGTGCAGGAGTCTTTCATCAAGGCTTACCGCGCCCTGCCTAACTTCCGCGGCGAAAGCGCGTTCTACACCTGGCTGTATCGGATCGGTATCAACACCGCCAAGAACTACCTGGTGGCCATGGGCCGCCGGCCGCAAGTCTCGACCGACATCGAGATCGAGGACGCAGAGAACTTCGAGGACGGCAACGAGCTGCGCACCATGGATACGCCGGAGACCGAGCTGATGAGCAAGGAGATTGCCCGGACCGTCAATGACACCGTGGCCGCCTTGCCCGAGGAGTTACGGACCGCGATCACGCTGCGCGAGATCGAAGGCTTGAGTTATGAAGAGATCGCGACGTTGATGAATTGTCCGATCGGCACCGTGCGCTCGCGTATCTTCCGGGCACGCGAGACCATTGCACAGAAATTACGTCCTTTGCTGGACACCCCACAAGACAAGAGATGGTAAGTTTCAGGAGATCGTAATGAAAGATCAAATTTCAGCATTAATGGATGACGAGTTCGATGTCGAGGGCTCAGGTCATTTGCTGACCGCAGTCAAAGCCGGCGGTGAACTGGCGGAGTGTTGGTCGACCTATCACCTGATAGGCGATGCGATGCGTGGAGAAGCGTTCCTGCAATCCAACCTCAAGGATCGACTGATGCAGCGCCTGGAGAGCGAACCTACGGTACTGGTGCCGATGCACAAGTCGGTCAAGAGTTCGCCCAGGCTGTGGTCGGTGGCTGCGTCTGTCGCGGCGGTGATGTTCGTCGGCTGGATGGTCATGCAGCAACAGACCCAGAACGCCGCGGATGTGGCGCCGATCGAGATCGCGCAGAGTCTCCCGTCCGAGTACCTGCTGGCACATCAGGCGAATTCAGCCAACAGTGCCGCTTACTATATCCAACCAGCCGCTTACGAGAGCAAACGATAAATGTGGCGTTTGTTGCTAGGTTGTCTGCTGGCAACCCAGTTCTCGTACGTCAACGCAGCACCTGAAAACGACCCTTGGATGGTGCTGCAAAAAGCAGCCCAAGCTGCACGTGAATTAAGCTACCAGGGCGTATTCCTCTACCAATCCGGCACCACCTCGCGTTCGGTGCAGATCACCCACATGAACTACGGTCAGGGCGAATATGCCCGGATCTTCGTGCTCGACGGCTCCCCACGCGAAGTGTTGAGCCAAGGCAACGACGTGGTGATCTTCAGTCCGCGCGACGAGAAGGTGGTGATCGAGAAACGTCGCGGCCAGAACCTCTTTCCCGCTCTGCTCCCTGCCAATATCGACGTCATCAAATCCAGCTATCAGGTGCGTCTGGGCGGCAAGGAGCGCATCGGCGGACGGGAAGGCCAGATCGTCTATCTGGAGCCACGCGACAAGTTTCGATACGGCTACAAGTTCTGGGCCGACCGCGAATATGGATTGCTACTCAAATCCATGAGCAGTAACGAGCGCGACCAGGTGATGGAGCAAATGGCCTTCAACCAGTTGACTCTGCTCAATACGCAGAACATGGACTGGTTCCATCCGCACATCGACCCCAATAAACAATATGTCATGGAAGAGCAGGCGGCTGGACGCTCCTCCAGCGCAGATGCGGAGAACTGGTCGGTGGACCGTCTGCCGTCGGGTTATAAGCAGGTCGATCAGATCAAGCGCATGGTACCGGGCAAGAGCGTGCCGCTCACCCATATCGTGTTCTCCGACGGATTGGCCAGTGTCTCGCTGTTCATCGAACCCATACCCAAAGGCACGCGTCCCAAGACCGGTTCTACCAGTCTTGGTGCCACCAACATCCATGCGAATGTGGTCGAAGGCCATCAAATCATGGTCGTGGGCGAGGTGCCTGAGGCGACTGTCGCCCAGATCGCCAATGCCGTCAGCTTCAAGAAGTAATCCAGCTTAACCTCTGTAAGAGAGCCCGTTGATGATCGAAGAACACGCCCTGGTGATCGGTGTCGAACAGGATGTCGCCTTGCTCGAAGTCGTACGTCGCAGTGCCTGCGGGCTATGCGGCAAGACCCGCGGTTGCGGCATCTCGCTCTTCGGCCGCCTGTTCGGGCACAAGAACAATGTCTTCAAGGCAGAGAACACCATCCATGCCAAACCCGGCGATAACGTGGTGGTGGCGATCGAGGAGCGAGCTGTGCTGATGAGTGCCATGGTGGTCTATGGCGTGCCGCTGGGTGTATTGCTGCTGGGGGCGATCCTGGGCAATGCCTTGTCCGACGGTACTGCCTCGCAGGCGGATATGTATGCTTTCGCCGGCGCCATCGCCGGCCTGTTGGCAGGCCTTGGCTGGGTCAAGGGTTACGCGACCGCCAGGGTCATGAGTCATCGTTATCAGCCGACGATCCTGCGCCTGGCTGACGCGCAAGTTATCAACTTCAAATGTGAATGAGGTGAAGAAATGCTAAAGAAACTGATTGCCGTCTCCGCGATCTGCCTGTCCTTTGCGGGAACCGCATTCTCCAAGGAATTGCCAGACTTTACCGAGCTCGCCGAAAAGCAAGGCGCGGCCGTCGTCAATATCAGCGTGACCCAGGCGCCCCAAGGCGCAGCCACCGGCATGAGCCCGTTCCCAGGCATGCCCGACGACGAGGCGATGGGTGAGTTGTTCCGTCGTTTCGGTATCCCGATGCCACCGGGCGGCCCCGGCGGCCAGCCAGTCCCGCAGCAACCTGCGCAATCCTTCGGTTCCGGTTTCATCATCGGTAGTGACGGCTATGTATTGACCAATGCCCACGTCGTACGAGATGCCGAAGAGGTCGTCGTCAAGCTATCCGACAAGCGCGAATTCAAAGCCAAAGTCATCGGCGCCGATCGCCGTACCGACATCGCATTGCTCAAGATCGAAGCGAGCGGCTTACCCAAGGTCACCGTCGGTGATCCGAACGTGCTCAAGGTCGGTGAATGGGTGGTCGCGATCGGTTCGCCTTTCGGCCTCGAGAACACCATGACCGCCGGCATCGTCAGTGCCAAGGGCCGTGCCCTGCCGCAAGAGAACTTCGTGCCGTTCATCCAGACCGACGTAGCGATCAATCCCGGTAATTCGGGCGGCCCCTTGTTCAACCTCAAAGGAGAGGTGGTCGGTATCAACTCCCAGATCTATAGCCGCACTGGCGGTTACATGGGACTGTCGTTCGCTATTCCGATCGACGTCGCGATCGATATCTCCAACCAGTTGAAGGCGACCGGCAAGATCTCGCGTGGCTGGCTCGGTATCGGTATCCAGGAGATCACCAAGGAACTGGCCGAGTCCTTCGGCATGAAGAACACCAACGGTGCACTGGTCGCGGGCGTGGAAAAGGGTAGTCCGGCCGAGAAGGGCGGGCTTGAAGCAGGCGACGTCATCACCAAGTTCGACGGCAAGGCCATCGTCGCTTCCTCCGACCTGCCGCGTGCGGTCGGCGCCACCAAGCCCAACAAGCAAGTCCCGGTCGAAGTGTTGCGCAAGGGTGCGACCAAGAACCTGACCATCACGCTGGGTGAGATGCCTAGCGATAACGAAGTGGCTGCGACACCAGGCAAGCTGCCAAGCAAGCCTGAGGTGAATCGAATCGGCCTGTTGCTGAAGGACCTGACGCCGCAGCAGAAGAAGAAACTGGGCGGCAAGAACGGGTTGCTGGTCGTGGATGCGCAGGGTGCCTCGGCACAGTCCGGTATCCGGCGCGGTGACGTGATCCTGGGCCTGAACAATACCGAGGTCGAGAGCCTCGACCAGTTCAACAGGCAGATCGCCGCTACCGCCAGTGGCAAGACCGTGGCCCTGTTGGTGCAGCGTGGGGAGAATACCCTGTACGTGCCGGTCAAGGTCGGCAGCGGCAAGTAACCCTCAAGGTGCGGACAAACTGGCAATCATGTAAAATCCGCACCTAATTCAGTAGAACGGGAAGGGCGCTGCGGCGCCCTTCTTGTTAACACGCCAGATGCGAGCTTGCATAACCATCCATGAAAAACATCCGTAACTTCTCCATCATCGCCCATATCGACCATGGCAAATCCACGCTGGCCGACCGCATCATCCAGATGTGCGGCGGGTTAAGCGACCGTGAGATGGAAGCCCAGGTACTCGATTCCATGGATCTGGAACGCGAGCGGGGCATCACGATCAAGGCCCAGACAGCGGCTCTGCAATACAAGGCCATGGACGGTCAGGTCTATCAGCTGAACCTGATCGATACGCCGGGGCACGTCGACTTCTCGTATGAAGTCAGCCGTTCGCTCTCGGCTTGCGAGGGTGCATTGCTGGTGGTGGATGCTTCGCAGGGCGTCGAGGCACAGAGTGTGGCCAATTGCTATACCGCGATCGACCTCGGGGTGGAGGTGACCGCGGTACTGAACAAGATCGACCTGCCATCGGCCGATCCTGAGCGCGTGATCCAGGAGATCGAGGATGTGATCGGCATCGAGGCGTCGGATGCGGTGCGTTGCTCGGCCAAGACCGGTGAAGGCGTGCGAGATGTGCTGGAAGCGGTCATCGCCAAAGTGCCGCCACCTAAGGGCGACCCGAGTGCGCCGCTGAAGGCGTTGATCATCGATTCGTGGTTCGACAATTATGTTGGCGTGGTGATGCTGGTGCGCGTGATCGACGGCGTGCTGCGCCCCAAGGACAAGATCAAGATGATGGCCACCAAGGCCGTGCACCTGTGCGAGCAGGTCGGCGTGTTCACGCCGAAGTCGGTGCAGAAGGAAGCGCTGTCGGCGGGTGAAGTCGGTTTCATCATCGCCGGGATCAAGGAACTCACCGCAGCCAAGGTGGGCGATACCGTGACCCTCGAAGGCCGCCCGGCTGCCGAGGCCCTCCCTGGGTTCAAGGAAGTGCAGCCGCAGGTGTTCGCGGGCCTGTACCCGGTCGAATCCAACCAGTTCGAGGCCTTGCGTACCGCGCTGGAGAAGCTGCAACTTAACGATGCTTCCTTGCAATTCGAGCCGGAGAATTCCACTGCGCTGGGGTTCGGGTTCCGTTGCGGTTTCCTCGGACTGCTGCACATGGAGATTGTGCAGGAGCGGCTGGAACGCGAATACGACATGGACCTCATCACCACGGCGCCGACCGTGGTCTACGAATTGCTATTGAAGAACGGCGAAGTGACGCAGATCGAGAACCCGTCGCGATTGCCGGAACCCTCGCGTATCGACGAGATCCGTGAGCCTATCATCACCGTCAACCTGTTGATGCCGCAGGATTATGTCGGTCCGGTGATGACCCTGTGCAACGGCAAGCGCGGTGTGCAGAAGAACATGCAATACATGGGCCGGCAAGTGATGCTGACCTATGAGATGCCGCTGAACGAAGTGGTGCTCGACTTCTTTGATAAGCTCAAATCCACCTCGCGCGGTTATGCTTCCATGGATTACGAGTTCCTGGAATTCCGTGCGGCCGACCTGGTCAAGCTCGACATCATGGTCAATGGCGAGCGCGTCGATGCCCTGTCACTCATCGTCCACCGCGCCAACAGCCTGTATCGTGGACGCCAGTTGTGCGCCAAGATGCGCGAACTGATCCCACGCCAGATGTTCGATGTGGCGGTACAGGCTTCGATCGGTGCCAACATCATCTCGCGCGAGACCGTGAAGGCGATGCGCAAGAACGTGTTGGCCAAGTGTTACGGCGGCGATATCACCCGTAAGAAGAAACTCCTCGAGAAGCAGAAAGAGGGCAAGAAGCGCATGAAGCAGGTGGGTAGCGTAGAGATTCCACAGGAAGCATTCCTGGCCATTCTGAGGGTAGAAGATAAATGATGTTCGCATTGTTCATGGTGGCTGTGCTGCTGCTGACCGGCCTTATCTGGCTGCTCGATATCGTCTTCCTGCGCAAGCGTCGCTCGCCCGGAGATGCCGAGCCGGTACTGGTCGAATATTCCAAGAGTTTCTTCCCGGTGATCCTGGTCGTGTTCCTGATCCGCTCCTTCCTGGTCGAACCGTTCAAGATCCCGTCCGGTTCCATGATGCCGACCTTGCTCGCCGGGGATTTCATCTTGGTCAACAAATACAGCTATGGCTTGCGCGTGCCCATCCTCAACGATACCTTCATCGAAGTCGGCCACCCGCAGCGTGGTGACGTATTCGTGTTCCATTATCCACCTGACCCCTCCATCGACTACATCAAGCGCGTGGTTGGCGTCCCTGGCGACAAGATCGCCTATCGCGACAAGCGCCTATACATCAACGGCGTAGCGTTGCAGACCGATTATGTGGACGACTATAGCTACATGGCAGCAGGGCTCAACATGGTCAGGGCCAAGCGCTACCAGGAAAAGTTAGGCGAGCAGAAGCACGACATCCTGATCGAGGACGAGAGCATCACCATCGATGGCGAAGTGGAAGTGCCTGCGGGCCACTATTTCGCCATGGGTGATAATCGTGATAACAGCAAGGATAGCCGGGTATGGGGATTCGTGCCTGAGCAGAATCTGGTCGGCAAGGCATTTTTCATCTGGTGGAATTTCGATAATTTCGGCAGAATCGGCAATACCATCAACTAGGAGCCTGATATGCATAAACAACGCGGAATGACTTTTATCGGTGTGGTGCTGTTGGTGGCGATCATCGTGTTCGTTGCGACCATCGCTATCAAGCTGACCCCTGCTTACCTGGAGTTCTTCGCCGTGAAGAAGGTGGTACAGAAGATCCAGAACGAACCCTCTTTCGCCAGCATGGGCCCGAAAGAGATCATGGATTCCTTTTACAGGAGCGCTTCCATCGACAATATCGGGTCTGTCAAGGAAGAGCACATCACGATCGAAAAAACGGAATCCGGCAAGCCGGTACTGACGATCGAGTACCAAAAGGTCATCCCGATCGTCGCCAACGTCAGTGCGCTGCTGGATTTCCATGTGTCCACCGAATCCGGGCGCAAGGCTGCCGAAATGGCACCAGACGTGCAATAAGCCTGCATGACCCCTCTCGGCTTGGCCAGATCCCTTGGCCATGATTTCAATCAACCGCAACTCCTCACCCAGGCGCTGACCCACCGTAGCCACGGTCATCCCAATAACGAGCGCCTGGAGTTCCTGGGCGACAGCGTGCTGAACCTGGCGGTCGCCGATCAGCTCTACCAGCGTTATCCTAAATTGCCCGAAGGCGACCTCAGCCGGTTGCGGGCCAGCTTGGTGAAAGAAGCCACGCTGGCCGAGATCGCGCTGGCGCTCAATGTCGGCGAGTCCCTGCAACTGGGGGAAGGGGAGTTGAAGAGTGGCGGTTGGCGACGCCCGTCCGTGCTGGCCGATGCGCTGGAGGCGATTATCGGTGCCGTCTATGTCGATAGCGGTTACCAAGCCGCTGAACGGCTGGTGAAGCGGCTCTATGCCGACAGGCTCGAGACGCTGGATCCGAAGGCCGTCGGCAAGGATGCCAAATCCCTGTTGCAGGAATACCTGCAGGCACAAAAAATGGATGTGCCGGAATACGCGGTACTGGCGACGGAAGGCGAAGCGCATTGCCAGACCTTCCGTGTCGAGTGCCATATCCGCAAGTTCAAGCTACGTACCGAAGGCGAGGGCACCAGCCGTCGCGCCGCAGAACAACTGGCCGCGCAAGCGGCTTACGAACAGATCATCAGACAAGGTAAACATGACGCAGCAAAATGATGTCCCCGGCAATACCGATTTTCGCTGCGGCACGGTCGCCATCGTCGGCCGGCCCAACGTCGGCAAATCGACACTGCTCAACCATATCCTCGGCCTCAAGCTCAGTATCACTTCGCGCAAGGCGCAGACCACACGCCACCGCCTGCTGGGCATCCATACCACCGAAGATTCCCAATACCTGTTCGTCGACACCCCGGGTTTCCAGCAGAAGCACGTCAACGCGCTCAATCGCAGTCTGAATCGTACCGTCACCCAAGTGCTGACCGAGGTCGATGTGGTGCTGTTCGTGATCGAACCCATGCACCTGGGCGACGCCGATCGCAAGGTGCTGAAGTTGCTGCCGGCGGATAAGCCGGTGCTGCTCGTCGTCAATAAATCCGACCTCATGGGCGACAAGAACAACCTGCTGCCGCTGATCCAGGATTTCGATCTCGAATTCCCATTTGCCGGGATCATCCCGGTCAGCGCGAAGAAGAACCTCAACCTGGAAGAACTGCTGCAGACGGTGCGCGGCTACTTGCCGCAACAGCCGGCGATCTACGGCGAGGACGAGCTGACGGACAAGAACGAGCGTTTCCTTGCCGCAGAGATGATCCGCGAGAAGATCTTCCGCCTGCTGGGCGACGAGATCCCCTATTCGGTCGCGGTCGAGATCGAGAAGTTCGAGCAGGAAGGCCAGTTGCGCCGTATCCATGCCGCGATCATCGTCGACAAGGACAGCCAGAAGCCCATGCTGATCGGCAAGGGCGGGGTGAAGCTGAAGCAGATCTCCACCGAAGCGCGCCAAGACATGGAAAAACTGTTCGGCGGCAAGGTCTGGCTGGAGACCTGGGTGAAAGTCAAAGGTGGATGGGCGGACGATGAGCGCGCCCTAAAAAGCCTCGGATATTGATCGTATGCTTGAGCTGAATACGGCGTTGTCAGGCCTTGCCGTGCGATGTGCACTGTCATCGGCCTTCCGCCTTGTCTTCACTCTCAAGCCTATGATCAGGTAGCTTCGTTCAACGTTCTAAGATGGCCGTCACCCCCATCCACCGCCAGGATAACCAGCCGGTCTACGTGCTGCATACCTATCCCTTCAAGGAGACCAGCCTCGTCGTCGAGCTGTTCACGCGGGATTTCGGTCGGGTAGCGGCAGTCGCCAAGGGCGCCCGACGTCCGCGGTCTGCCATGCGCGGGATGCTGCAATCCTTCCAGCCTCTGTTGGGTGCATGGTCGGGCAAGGTGGAACTGAAGAACCTGCACAGCCTCGAATGGGGCGAAGGCTTGCTGTTGTTGCAAGGCGAAGCCTTGATCTGCGGCTTCTATCTCAACGAGCTTTTGCTGCGCCTGTTGCCGCGCGAGGATGAACATGCGGCGCTGTTCGATTTCTACGGCGAGACCCTGCGTGTGCTGGCCAAAGGCGGCGAGTTGGCGCCGACACTGCGTCGGTTCGAGCTGAAGATGCTGCAGGAGATGGGGTATGCCGTGCCGCTCGAGCAAGACGAGACGGAGACGGCGGTGAGCGCGGAACGCGTGTACTTCTATGTTGCGGAACGCGGTGCCTGCCGGTCCGGCCGGCTGGACGACCAGCAAAACGGGGTACAATTGTCCGGTAAGACCTTGCTGGATATGGCAAAAGACGAATATACGGATAGCATGACCCTGCAACAGAGCAAACAGCTCATGCGGCATCTGCTGGCGCACTATCTCGGCGATAAGCCGCTGCATACCCGGCAATTACTCATCGATCTACAAGGACTCTGAGCACATAGCATGATCAAGTTAGGCGTCAATATCGACCATGTGGCCACGTTGCGTAACGCACGCGGCACCCAATATCCGAGTGTGGTGCAAGCGGCGCTGCGTGCCGAAGAGGCCGGCGCGGATAGCATCACCATCCATCTGCGTGAGGACCGTCGCCATATCCGTGACGATGATGTCCATGCCCTACGCCCTCTCTTGCAGACCAAGATGAACCTGGAGATGGCGGTGACCGAGGAAATGATCGGCATCGCGCTCAAGGTCAAGCCGCAGGATGTCTGCCTGGTGCCGGAACGGCGTGAAGAACGCACGACCGAAGGCGGCCTGGAGGTCGCGGGCAATCTGGCGGCCGTCAGCGAGGCCTGCGATCGGCTGGGCGAAGCGGGAATTCGCGTCTCCTTGTTCATCGCGCCCGATATCGCGCAGATCGACGCGGCCAAGGCCGCCGGCGCGCCGGTCATCGAGATCCATACCGGCAAGTTCGCCGATACCACCGGCAGCGTGCAGCGCCATGAGCTGGAGCGTATCCGGGCCGCGGCAGCGCACGCGCAGAAACTCGGGCTGGTAGTCAATGCCGGACACGGCCTCAATATCCACAATGTGCACGAGATCGCGGCCATCCCAGGCATCGAGGAACTCAACATCGGTCACGCCATCGTAGCGCATTCGCTATTCGTCGGCTGGGACTACGCCATCCGCGAGATGAAAGCCTTGATGGTCAAGGCGGCTGCACGTTAAATGATCTTTGGGATCGGCACCGACATCGTCGAAGTCTCCCGTATCGAGGATTCGCTCGCGCGTTTCGGCGATGCCTTCGCCCAGCGTATCCTCACCGAGCAGGAGTGGCTGTCTTTCCAGCAATCCAAGACCCAGGCACGCTTTCTCGCCAAGCGCTTCGCCGCCAAGGAAGCCTTTGCCAAGGCCCTGGGAACAGGCTTGCGCGATCCTGCCACTTTCCAGAACATCGGTGTCGCCCACGACGATCTGGGCAAGCCCGTGCTCGATCTATCGCCCGCGCTACAGACGTTCCTCGACAAGAAAGGCATCGTGCAGCAGCACTTGTCCATCAGTGACGAAAAAGCACTGGCGGCGGCTTTCGTCGTGCTGGAGAAAGCCTGAGTGCTACGCTGGCTGGCATGCGCGATGCTGCTGGTCACTGGCCAGGCCTCAGCCGCCGACTGGCAGTTCGTCGGCTCCAACAATACGGGAAAATACTACATCGACCGCAGCAGCGTGCGCTGGCTCGATCCCCAATCCTTCACCATCATGACCAATGTCATCCAGCGCGATGAAGCCGAGTTGCAAACGATGATCAGGATCGAATGCGGCCGTAGCACCTATACCTACATGAACGGCCGCGAGACCAAGAAAGACAAGCTGGTCTCGCAGTTCGATAAGCCGCGCCAGCCCGAGCCGATCACAAAAGGCTCCATGCCGCACGAACTCAAGATCGAATAT
Source organism: uncultured Methylotenera sp. (assembly GCA_902168195.1). Lineage (GTDB taxonomy): Bacteria > Pseudomonadota > Gammaproteobacteria > Burkholderiales > Methylophilaceae > CABHOJ01. The sequence goes on along the minus strand of CABHOJ010000113.1, from coordinate 15,253 downwards.
TGTGACGCGCCCGATACGCGGCAGGCGCAGTGGGCATCCATCGGCAAGAGCAAGATCTCCGAAGTGTTCTATGACCGCGCCTCGATCAAGCAATCGAGCGACGGCGAACGTTTCGTCGCCGATACCAAGGTCGTGCCTTTCGACAACAAGGAACAGACCTACAGCCGCATGTTATTCAACTGCTCCGAGAAGACCTTCATCGTCTTGCGCTTGAGCAAGCAGAAGGACGGTAAGCAGGAGCAAGTCTTCGACAAGCCACAGCCGCCGACGCCGACCAGCAAGACCGCCACCCTGGACAAGCTGGCCGATCTCTACTGCGGCAAGACGCCGCAACCGGCGGTGAATGCAAGCGAGCAGGCCTGTGCCGAGGCGTTGGAGATCGTCCAGCTGATGGAAGAGCAGATCCGGCAGGATGTCGCAGGGGGCGGCATGCGCTGTTCCCAGATGGATAGCTACCTGCAGTCGGTGCGTGACCTGCAGGAGGTGGTGCAGCGCTATCAATGCCCGATCGATGGGCTGGATAGTTTCGGCCAGGAGATCCGCAATGCAGGGTGCAAACAATGAACCCCGTTGACGATACCGTCGATGTCGCGCGCCGTTTCGGCGGGGTCAGTCGCCTGTACGGCGAGACCGGCTTGCAGCGCTTTCAGGCTGCGCATGTCTGCGTCATCGGTATCGGCGGCGTCGGTTCGTGGGCGGTGGAAGCCCTGGCCCGCAACGCCATCGGCCGGCTGACCCTCATCGATCTAGACAACATCGCCGAATCCAACGTCAATCGCCAGCTACACGCGCTCGATACCGAATTCGGCAAGGCCAAGGTCACGGCCATGGCGGAACGCATCCGCCGTATCAACCCCGCTTGCCGGGTGGATGAGATCGAGGAGTTCATCACGGTCGAGAATGCTGCAGCGATGCTGTCGCGCGGTTACGACGTGGTGCTCGATGCCATCGACGACGCCAGGGCCAAGGTCGCTATCGCGGCCTGGTGCCGGGCGAATCGCATGCCGCTGGTCGTGACGGGAGGGGCAGGTGGACGTCTCGACCCGACCCGGATCCAGGCGGGCGATCTTGCCAAGGCTACCGGCGATCGCCTGCTGGCCAAGGTGCGCAACCAGCTACGTCGCGAGCATGGCTTCCCCAAGGGCGAGAGATCGAAATTCGGTATCCCCTGCGTCTATTCCGACGAGCAAGTGCGCAAACCGGATGCCGCTTGCGCAATAGATGACGATACTGAGCGCGCGGCGCTCACCGGCCTCAATTGCGCCGGCTACGGTTCCTCGGTCTGTGTCACGGCGCCGTTCGGTATGGCCGCAGCGGCGCTGGTACTGAACCTCCTGCTGAAATCCTAGTCTGTGGGGGATGGCCTCCCTCACCCGCTTCAAGGGCAACAAATCCTATCTGCCGGAAAAACCCTGCGTCGTCTGCGGTCGCGCGATGACTTGGCGCAAGGCCTGGGCCAAGAATTGGGATGACGTGAAATACTGTTCAGAGCGTTGCCGCAAGTCGGCTAAGTCACCTACGACAAGCGCATGAGTTGCCGCCACCTGATCCTTATTCTCGGTGACCAGCTGAACCTGGATAACCCGGCACTGGAGGGCTTCGATCCTGGTCAGGACCGGATCCTGATGGTCGAAGCCAGCGCGGAAGCCAGCCACGTCTGGAGCCACAAGGCGCGTATCGCCTTGTTCCTTTCCGCCATGCGGCATTTTGCCGACACCATGCAGCAGCAGGGCATGCCGCTTATCTATCTCAAGTTGGGGGATCATCCCTATCCGAGTTTGCAAGCGGCCTGGCGAGCGCATATCGAGCTGCTCAAGCCACAAAAACTCATCGTCTGCGAACCGGGCGAATACCGCCTCTTGCAGGACTTGACCGGACTGGCGCGCGAATTCGAGTTGCCCCTCGCCGTGCGTGACGATACCCATTTCATGTGCAGCCGCGCCGACTTCAGTCACTGGGCCGGCAACCACAAGACCCTGCGCATGGAGTTCTTCTATCGCTGGATGCGCAAACACCATGACGTCTTGATGCAGGCAGGAGAACCCGCGGGCGGTACGTGGAACTTCGACGCGGATAACCGGCAATCCTTTGGCAAGGCCGGGCCACAGGGCTTGCCTGAACTGCCGAAAGTGAACATCGACGACCTCACCCATGAAGTGCTGGCTGATGTCGAATACCATTTCCCCGAGCATCCGGGCAGCCTTGAGCATTTCATCTGGCCCGTGACGCGCGAAGAGGCGCTGCGGTTCCTGCAGCATTTCATCGACCATAAGCTCGCCGGTTTCGGCCCGCATCAGGATGCCATGTGGCAGAGTCCGGATGGCAAGCCCACCCCCTATCTCTGGCACTCGCTGTTGGCGTCCTCGATGAATCTAAAATTGCTCGATCCGCGTGAAGTCATCGCCGCCGCCGAGCGCGCTTATCATGCACGGCGATTACCGCTCGCCAGTGTCGAAGGCTTCATCCGCCAGGTCCTCGGCTGGCGCGAGTTCATCCGTGGCGTGTATTGGCTGGATATGCCAAACCTCGGCGAGGCCAACCATTATGGGCATCAGCGCCCATTGCCCACCTGGTACTGGACGGCCAACACCCAGATGAACTGCATGCGGCAGACCATCCAGCAAACGCTGGACTACGGATACGCGCATCATATCCAGCGCCTCATGGTCACTGGCTTATTCGGCCTATTGGCCGAGATCGATCCGCGGCAGGTCGAGGCCTGGTACCTGGCGGTCTATGTGGATGCGGTGGAATGGGTGGAGTTGCCCAATACGGCAGGCATGGCGCTCTATGCCAACGGTGGGCGCTTCACCAGCAAGCCTTATGTGGCCAGCGGCGCTTACATCAAGCGCATGAGCAACTATTGCGCGGGATGCCGCTATCGACCGGAGCTCAAAACCGGGTCGCAGGCCTGTCCCTTCACCACGCTCTATTGGCATTTTCTCATCAAGCACTACGACAGTTTCGCACGCAACCCGAGGACGGCCTTGATGGCGAAGAACGTCGACAGGTTGAGCTTGGAGGAACGCCAGGCGATCGGACAGCAGGCCGCAGCGATGCTGCACAGACTCGATCAGCTCTAGTGCTTGGTTCCGGGCCTATCGCGCTCGATGCGCCTTTCCTCGCTTCATGCCAAGGAACAACAAGGCGACGACCAGGATATTGAGCGCGAGGATGGTGAGCTTGCCAAAGCTGAAATGCTGGATGGTCTCGTAGACCTCGAACGGGATCAACACGCCGATGCTTAGGATGCCCAGTGTCCGACCCCACTGCCGTTCGCGCCAAAGGCCATAGGACTCGCTGAGTTTGATGGCACTGTAGAGATAACCGCACCAGATCAATAGGGTGAGGCGCATGCCCGTGAAGGTATCGGCGATCATCAGCAGCATGTGCGGATAATAAGCATCCGGGTCGTAATGCAGGTCGTGGATCAACATCATCGCCAGCCGGTGGGCATCGGCGTCGTAGACGAAGACGAATAGGGTGGTGCCCAGCAATACCAGCAGCCCCTTGCCGCCCTCGAAGACGGCGATCGCCTTGACGCTGCGTTGGATCAACTTATTGAGCACAGCGAAGGCCAAGCCGAACTCTGATTCAGGCCCCGAGCAAGAGCAGTAGACGTTCTGCGGCGATCACCTCGAACAAGTCGGCATACATCAGGTATACCAGTCCCGACATCATGGCCGTCATCTTGCCGGTCACCTTCGGCTGCTCCTTGGGCTTGACGTCGAATGCCACGCAGATACGTTCTTCGTTGGCTTCGAACGGAATGGTGCGATGGAACAGCGAGGACGGAAAGATGACGATATCGCCCACGCTGGGTGGGATGGCGCGGCGCGGGAAATCGGTATGCTTCTGCGGATAGTTGTCGCCGTGCGTGCTGAATTCGATACTGCCGGCCTCGCTACCCGGTTCGCGTTTCGGCATCGACAGATAGAGCGAGCCGCTGAGCCAGCCTTCCTCGTGGATATGCGAGGTCAGATGCCCGCCCTGGCGCATCTTGACATACCAGGCGCTACTGAACTCGATGTCCTTGGGAAAGTGCTGCATCAGGATGTTGTCGGCCCCGGCGAACTTGGCCCGATAGGCTTCAACCTGCTTCTTCACCAGTGCCGCCAGTTTCCTGAATGAGGCTTCCGGCCGGTTGAACAGGTGGCCGGAGGACTGGATCCCATTGTGCAATCGTCCCTGTTTACGCTCGGCGATCTCGGCATGCTCAATGTCGCGGACCAATTCGGCCAGCAGCGGACTGTCCGGTTCCGCGAGTTCGGGGATGTGGCTGTGGAAGACGAAATCCATCGGCGTCTTGCAGAAATTGTACGTATCCTCCACGCCGAAATTGGTGGCGTAATGGGTGGACAGGGTGGCGAGGAAAGGTGAGTTCTGGGTCTCGGCGCGCATCGCCTGCAAGCCTTCGCGGAAGGCATCGTACTGTTCGGTCTTGTACAGGCAATACAGGCTGCGTTCGCGCCAGTCGGCGATGCGGGCGCGCTGGAAGCAGGGGATGGCCTTCTCCAGTTCGCCGCTGTCGTAGTAAAAGATACCGAGGTTGTAGTTGGTGGCCGGATGGTCGGGGGCGATGCCCAACGCTTTGCCGTAACAGTCGAGCGCTTCGTTGGCCTTGCCCTGATGGAAGAACACATCGCCCAGGTTGTTCCAGGCGTCGACGAAGCGGGGGTCCAATGCCAAGGCCTTGTTGAAACAGGCGATGGCTTCTTCGAGCACGCCCTGGTTGCGCAAGGCAGTGCCCAGGTTGAAATGGCCGCGAGCGTCGGGGTGGATGGCGATCGCCTTGCGGTATGCCGCGATCGCCTCTTCGAGTTTCCCTTGTGCCTGCAACACCGCGCCGAGGTTGCCGTAAGCCTCATAGAAGCCCGGCTCGTAGCCGATGGCCTTGCGGTAGGCGGCCGTGGCCTCTTCATGACGACTCAAGCTCTGCAGCGCGATGCCGAGGTTGAAATGTGCCACCGCCAGATTGGGCTTGAGCGCGACCGCCTTGCGGTAGCTGGCGATCGCTTCATCGGTCTTGCCGAGGTTGGCTAGCACCACACCCAGATTGAAATGGATCTCGCCGATCTTGCCGTCGATCTGGATGGCTTTGCGATAGACGCCTTCCGCCTCGGCGAACTTCTGTTGGCCTTCGAGCGCTACACCGAGGACGTTGTAGAAGATGAACGCGCCTGGATAACGCTGCAGCAAGGATTTCGCTGATTGTTCCGCCTGTGGCAGGTGGCCTGCGTTCAACAGGTTCAACAGCGGTTGTACTTCCATCTGCGATGGTTGCCGGGCTTGCTGGAATTGCGGTTTCATCGATCACCTCGTGGTGGGTTTGCACCACATTCTAAACCGAATGTACGGCGACATGAACAGGTCGGTATAGAGGTCTTGAAATCCTGCCGGGTGGCCTCAAATACTGCACATCCTTATCACATCGTTCCGGGAGAGACCATGTCCGCAAACACCACTAAAAAGAAAACCGCCGGCCAGGAGAAGATGGCATTCCAGGCCGAAGTCAAACAGCTCTTGCAGCTGATGATCCATTCGCTCTACAGCAACAAGGAGATCGTGCTGCGCGAGTTGATCTCCAACGCTTCCGATGCCGCCGATAAGCTGCGCTTCGAGGCCTTGAGCAACAACGCACTCTACGAGAACGAGAGCGAGCTGAAGATCCGCGTCGCGTTCGACAAAGCCAACCGCACGCTCACCATCTCCGATAACGGCATCGGCATGAGCCGCCAGGAAGTCATCGACAATATCGGCACCATCGCCAAATCCGGCACCAAGGAATTCTTCCAGTCCCTGACCGGCGACCAGGCCAAGGACGCCAACCTCATCGGCCAGTTCGGTGTCGGCTTCTATTCCGCCTTCATCATCGCCGACAAGGTCACCCTGGTGACGCGACGTGCCGGCGACAAGGAAGCGGTGAAGTGGGAGTCGGCAGGCGAGGGGGATTTCACCCTGGAAACCGCCGACAAGGCGACCCGCGGTACCGACGTCATTCTCTATCTGCGCGAGGGCGAAGACGAGTTCCTCAATGACTGGAAGCTCAAGTCCATCATCCGCAAGTATTCCGACCACATCACGCTGCCTATCGTCATGAAAAAATCCGAGTGGAAGGATGGCGAACAGGTGCCGACCGACGAGGACGAGACCGTCAACAAGGCTTCTGCCTTGTGGGCGCGCAGCAAGAACGACATCACCGAAGACGAATACAAGGAGTTCTACAAACACGTCTCGCACGATTTCGAGGAACCGCTGGCCTGGACGCACAGCCGCGTCGAAGGCAAGCAGGAATACATCTCGCTGCTCTACATCCCGACCCAGGCGCCATTCGACCTGTACGACCGCGAACGTCGCCATGGCATCAAGCTCTACGTGAAGCGGGTGTTCATCATGGAAGACGCCGAGAAGCTCATGCCGCAATACCTGCGTTTCGTGCGCGGCGTGATCGATTCGGCGGATCTGCCGCTCAACGTCTCGCGTGAGATCCTCCAGCACAGCAAGGACATCGACAGCATCAAGGCAGGCTCCGTGAAGAAGGTGCTGGGCCTGCTGGAAGACCTGGCCGAGAACAAACCGGAGGAATACGCCAAGTTCTGGAACGCCTTCGGCCGCGTACTGAAGGAGGGTCCGGGCGAAGATTTCGCCAACAAGGAAAAGATCGCCGGCTTGCTGCGCTTCGCGTCCACCCATCTGGACAATGAAGAGCAAGTGGTGTCCCTCAAGCAATACATCGAGCGCATGAAGGAAGGCCAGGAGAAGATCTATTACATCACCGCCGACAGTTTCGCCGCCGCGCAACACAGTCCACATCTGGAGATCTTCCGCAAGAAAGGCATCGAGGTGCTGCTGCTATCTGACCGTGTCGATGAATGGCTGCTCGGCATCCTGACCGAGTTCGAGGGCAAGAAGCTGCAATCCGTGGCCAAGGGCGACCTGGATCTCGGCAAGCTGGAGGACGAGAAAGAGAAAGAAGAACAGAAGAAGGTGGAAGACGAAGCCAAGCCTATCGTCGAGAAGATCCAGGCGGCGCTGGGCGACAAGGTGAAGGAAGTGCGCGTGACGCATCGCCTGACCGACTCTCCGGCCTGCCTCGTCAGCGGCGAGAACGATATCTCCGGTAACCTCGAACGCATCCTGAAAGCGGCTGGACAGAAGACGCCAAGCGTCAAGCCTATCCTCGAGGTGAACCCGCAGCACCGGCTGGTAGAGCGGTTGAATGCCGAGACCGACGAGGCGAAGTTCGCCGACTTGACCCATCTGCTGTTCGACCAGGCCTTGCTGGCTGAAGGTGGCCAATTGGAGGATCCGGCCAGCTTCGTGAGAAGGATGAATAGCTTGCTCGTCTGATCACGTCACTGACGCGTCGTACAAAAGAAAAAAGCCCAGGCCGTGCTCCCCGACTGGGCTTTGTGATTGCGGCTTGTTCAAATTATTAGCAGGCCGCTGTACTACTTAGCTGCTAGTAATTGCGCAGCTTTTTCATGTTCTCGCGCTTAACCTCTTCGACGACGCGCTTGTCTTCCGTCATTTCCTTGAACAGCAACAGCAGGCTAACGACGCCGATGGCGATCGCGGCAAAGGAAGCGGTCTTGGCGTCGTTCATGAAGAACTGACCAAAGGCACCCGCACCGCCGACCGCTGCCGGGATGAACAGGACGATGTTATTGAACAGTGCGCTTTCCAGGATCGCGCACAGGATGGCAGCGCCCATCCACAGCATGATGCCGTGGGTGTTGCCCAGATAGATCACGATCGCGGAGACGATCACAGCAATGATGACTTTTAGCATTTTTGATTCCTTTACTTCAGGTGTCGAAATATTCGGTACGTCTTGGTATTACTGTTTGCAAGGACTGTTCCCCGCAGGGCATGAGGGTGCTCAACGCGCCATCATTACGACAACACATTGATAATTAAACGATTGTTGTGATACGAGATCAGGTTGGTGTTTATTGAGGTGTGTTCGGGCTAGTCGATTTTTCTACACCGGTGTCGGGCTTTCGACACTCTGACTACTATTCAACTGTTGACTTATTAAATGAGAATCATTATCATTCGTACATCTTGATTTGGATGCACTGTGATGAAGATGAACGCCCAGACTGAAGCCCAGCAGGATTACGACCTGCCGAACGCCAATGCGGTGATGGCGTCCCTCTGCTGCGTCGCGGCAAGGTATGCGGCTAATCCATCACTCGAACTCGCCACGCTAGCGGCTGAACTCTCACGGCAACTGGCCGCGCCCAAATATGCGGAATCGCGACTGGTATCGGAAGTGGCCCAGCGTCTCATCCGGCAGTGGGAGGAGATCGTCAGTGAGCGTAGCGCTGCATTTGCGACTCTGATCCCGGCTAGTCCTGCAGTACATTGAAGTCAGGACATTGCAGTCACTGCATTGAACTCAAAAGCGAAATGCATTGAATCCACCAGGCATCGAACAGCAACATCGAATCAACGAATATAGGAATCAGGAGTCAGTATGTCCCGTTTTACCGGACCAAGATTGAAAGTGATGCGCGCCCTGGGGGTCGACCTGCCGGGCCTGTCGCGCAAGACCATCGAGGCGCGGCCGACGCCGCCGGGACAGCATGGGGCAAAAGCCGCGCGTCGCAAGAAATCGGATTTTGGTATCAAGCTCATGGAGAAGCAGAAGCTGCGATTCAATTATGGGCTTTCCGAGCGCCAACTGCGCCGGCTCATGATGGATGCGCGTCGCGGCAAGGCGCCGACTGGCGAGACCCTGCTTTCCTTGCTAGAACAGCGGCTGGACAACGTGGTGTTCCGTGCCGGCTATGCCCCGACCATCGCCGCCGCCCGGCAATTGGTGAACCATCGCCATGTCCTGCTGAACGGCAAGCTGGCGAGCATTCCCTCCATGCGGCTCAAGGTCGGCGATGAGATCGCGCTCAAGACCACGAGCCTGAACATGCCGATCGTCATCGAGACGCTGAAAGATATGCCCCTGATCCGCCCGGAATGGCTGGGTTGGGATGAACAGGCCAAGAAGGCCAAGATCACGCACTTGCCGGCAGCGGAAGATACTCCGTTCCCCGTCGATGTGCAGCAGGTGGTGGAGTATTACGCCAACCGCCTGTAACGGTGTTGTACGAAGTTGTTTCTCCTCATCTTGGCCGCGAAAGCGGCCTTTTTTTGCCGACGAAACAGTATCGTTTTCTCAATTAAATACATGGACATAGCATTGACTTCACAAATGAGAATCGTTATCATCAACATTCGTAGTGTGAAACGCTGCGCAACCCCATGCGGTGCTAAAGGCATAGAGCGTGATGGGAATGAATTAGAGCTTATCCGAACGGAGCGGCACGATGACCAAGCCTGAGCTGGCTGTGGCCCTGGTGGCAGGGCTGATGTCTGAAGCAGAGCCGGCGAGGCTAGAGACACCGATATCGCCACTCACCCGGTGGTCAAGCACGCAACTGTTGGCCGGTCAGCGTGAATCGGTGATCGAGCACAATGGTGTCGAGTATCGCTTGCGGCTCACGGGCCAAGGCAAGTTGATCCTGACCAAATAAGGCGGACGATCGAAATGAAATCTTCAAAGACTTGCCATCGTATCGTGCTCGCCGGAGAAGAAGGATGTCGCGTCCTGTATTGCGAGGACTGCAAAGTCGCCGAGTTAGAGATCGGTGCCATGAGCCTGCGTCTCGAGACCCATGCGTTCGAAAGCCTGGCCGTGATGATGCGGCAGGCGGAACAGCGGCTTGCGCTTGCGAAAGCCGCGAGATTAGAGGAAAGATTCAATGCAAGGTCGGGCAATGTCCACTGATCATTTGTACGTGATCAAGCAATCGTCTGGCGCCGTGCGCCAAGGGATGACAAGCGTCAGAAGCATGCGCCTGGGTGTCAGTCCCGCTAGCGATAGCGGCATGCCGGCGCAGCGCAAGCTATCGAACTCGATGCTCTTGCTGGTGGTACTGCTGCACTCGGCGCTCTTCTATCTGGCAGTCAATGCACAGGTCGAGCCGCCAGCGATCGAACAACCCGAGACACCTATGCTGGTGAGCCTGGTGGAGAATCCCGCGCCAGAAGTCACCGCCCCGGAACCTGCCCCCCCCGAGCCTAAGCCGGTGGTCAAGAAAGTCGTCCCCAAGCCCAAGAAGATCGAGCCGACCCCTGCGCCTGAAGTCGCCCAGTCTGCGCCTACACCGCCTGTGGCAGTGCCAGAGCCGGTCAAGGTCGCGGAGCAGGTGACCCAGCCCGAACCACCCCCGCAAGTGATCGAGAAACCCCAGCCACCGAAGGAAGAGCCGGTCATCGAACCGAAGTTCGGCGCGGCCTACCTGAAGAATCCACCGCCGGATTATCCGACCCTGTCGCGTCGCGTCGGCGAACAGGGCCGAGTGCTCTTGCGTGTCCTGGTCTCCGAGCAGGGTACGCCACAATCGGTCGAGCTTGAATCCGGCAGTGGTTACAGCCGACTCGACCAGGCCGCGCTGGAAGCGGTGAAGAAATGGCGTTTCGTCCCCGCACGCAAAGGCAATCAGGCGATCAGCGCTTATGTGCTGGTGCCGCTGAAATTCTCGCTGGAAAGCTGATCGCTTATAGCCAGCCGCTGTTCGATCATCGCCCGTCAGGCACTTAACCAATACCACTGATAACTCCACCGATAACTAAGGAAAAACAGGAAACATGGAACACGGTCACGAATTCAATAGCTGGACCTTCATCGTCGATGGCGGCCCAGTCTCGATCGCCGTCGCGATCATCCTGCTGGTGATGTCGATCGCCAGCTGGTACTTGATGCTGGCCAAGAGCGTCCAGCTACTCCGCGCCCGCAAGGCGACCGCCACCTACATCAAGGATTTCTGGCAGGCCGCCACACTGGATGCAGCCATCCGTACCCAGTCCGGCTCCAGCCCGGTTGCGCGACTGGCCCAGCAGGCGGTCGAGGCGGCTGAACACCACCAGCAGCACGCAACCAAGCGTCTCGGCGATGTCTGCACGCAGGACGAGTTCATCGCGCGCGTCATGCGTCGTGCCATCAGCCAGGAGAACGCCCGACTCGAGTCCGGCCTGACCGTATTGGCCTCCGTAGGCAGTGTCGCCCCATTCGTCGGCCTGTTCGGTACCGTCTGGGGCATCTATCACGCCCTGGCCAGTATCAGCATCAGTGGCCAGGCCACCCTGGACAAGGTCGCAGGCCCGGTAGGCGAGGCGCTGATCATGACCGCGATCGGTCTTGCCGTGGCGATCCCCGCGGTGCTGGCCTACAACGCGCTGGTACGTGGTAACCGTGTGCTGCTCGCGCAGATCGAAGGGTTTGCCCATGACCTGCATACCTTGTTGACCACGGGCGCGCCGCTGCTCAATGCAGCCAACGCACGCAATGCCGCCAACGCCAAATCGCACGCCCACCTGAAAGAGGTCACCGTATGATCGGTTCCGGCAATCATTTCGGTGGCCAGAGCCATAGCACACCGATGTCGGAGATCAACACCACCCCGCTGGTCGACGTGATGCTGGTCCTGCTGGTGATCTTCATCATCACCGCCCCCTTGCTGACCCACGCGGTCAAGATCGACCTGCCGCAAGCCAGCAGCCAGCCTGCGCCGGATAAGCCGGAGGTCATCAACATCTCCATCAACGAACAGGGGCAGGTCTACTGGAACGAGTCCCTGCTGGTGGAAGGCGAACTGACGACCAGGCTGCAACAGGCCGGCCAGCTCGAACCGCAGCCCGAGGTGCGTGTGCGTGCCGACAAGGAAACCCGATATCAGGTGTTGGCAGGACTGATGGCCGATGCACGGAATGCGGGCATCAAGGCACTGGGTTTCGTCAGCGACCCCAAGAATTAGTGTGATATGCACGAACGATCCATGGGCGCTCAGGCGCCCATTTTCGTTTATGGAACAGACCTCTAGCCAATCGGCTGGCTTTTTTTGGGATTGTCACGGCATTGCCACCGTTCGCGGGACTGATTTTTGCTAAAATCTTAGGCAACCCTCCTTGAATCAGTCCGTTTGTCCTATTGAACGCTACTCAAGTCCGATACACAGTACAGAACCTATCGTGAAAGATGTCCGTTATGACTAGCCCTAAAGCCAAAGCAGCCAGCAAGAAGCAAGTACATACGCCTACTATCACTACCGAAAAGACGCCGATCGCCCAGGCTTTGCAGAATCACCTGACCTTTTCCACGTTCAAGACCAGTGCGGTAGCGACGCCGCGCGACTGGTACGCCACCACGGCCTACACCGTGCGCGATCATGTGGTGGAACGCTGGGTCAAGACTTCCGAGGCTTACTACCACGAGGACCCGAAGCGGGTCTATTACCTTTCCCTGGAATTCCTGATCGGCCGCATGCTGTCGAACGCTGCACTCAATCTGGGCATCCAGGAAGAGGTCAAGGAAGGCCTGGACGCACTGGGCAAGGATCTTGAGAACGTAGTGGAGATGGAGAACGATGCTGCGCTGGGCAATGGCGGCCTGGGTCGCCTCGCGGCATGTTTTCTCGATTCCATGGCGACCATGGACATCCCCGGCACCGGCTACGGCATCCGTTATGAATACGGCATGTTCCGCCAATCGATCAACAACGGCCAGCAGGTCGAGAATCCGGACAACTGGCTGCGCTACGGCAATATCTGGGAGTTCCAGCGCCCGGAGAGTACCTATGTCGTCAAGTTCTTCGGCCATGTGGTCGAATTCCCGGGCGAGCGCGGCATCGAACGCCACTGGGTGGATGAGGAGCACGTGCTGGCGATGGCCTACGATGTGCCCATCCCCGGTTACGGCACAGAGACTGTGAACAATCTGCGCCTCTGGTCCGCCAAGGCCGCGCGGGAATTCGATCTCACGCACTTCAACGACGGCAACTACGAGAAGGCGGTGGAGGAGCGTAACGCCACCGAGAACATCTCCAAGGTGCTGTATCCCAACGATAGTTCCGAATCCGGCAAGGAGCTAAGACTGCGTCAGCAGTACTTCTTCGTCTCCGCGTCCATCCAGGATATCCTGCGGCGATTCCTCGCCCAGCATAGTGACTGGAAGATGCTGCCCGAGAAGATCGCTATCCAGCTCAACGACACGCACCCGGCAGTCGCGGTCGCCGAGATGATGTACCAGCTGGTCGATGTGCATCGCCTGAAGTGGGACCAGGCCTGGAAGATGGTCAACAAGATCTTCGGTTACACCAACCATACCCTGATGCCGGAAGCGCTGGAGACCTGGCCGGTCGAGTTGTTCGGCCGCCTGTTGCCGCGCCACCTGGAGATCATCTACCAGATCAACCACGAGTTCCTGCACATGGTGAACCACAAGTTCCCGGGCGATACCGGCCTCCTGAGCCGGGTCTCCATCATCGACGAGAGCCACGGACGTCGTGTGCGCATGGCTCACCTGGCTGTGGTCGGCAGCCATACCGTCAATGGCGTGGCGGCGCTGCACAGCGAGTTGCTGAAGACGACACTGTTCTCGGATTTCAACCGCATCTATCCTGGCAAGTTCATCAACGTCACCAACGGCATCACGCCGCGTCGCTGGCTCAACCAGTGCAATCCGGGCTTGACGCACCTGATCGCCTCGGTGATCGGCGACGGATTCCAGAAGGATCTGTCGAAGCTGGTGAAGCTCACGCCGCTGTCGGATGACAAGGACTTCCGCAAGGCCTTCCACGCGGTCAAGCAGCAGAACAAGCAGCGTCTGGCGACGCGTATCGAGCAACTCACCGGCGTGAAACTCAACACCGAGAGCCTGTTCGATGTGCAGATCAAGCGTATCCACGAGTACAAGCGCCAGCTGCTCAACCTGCTGCATGTCATCACGCTCTACAACCGCATCCGCAAGGGCGGCGGCGATGGCATCACCCCACGTACCGTGATCTTCGGCGGCAAGGCAGCGCCCGGCTACTGGATGGCGAAGCAGATCATCCGCCTCATCAACGACGTCGCCGCCATCGTCAATGACGACCCGGCCGTTGGCGACAAGCTCAAGGTCGTGTTCTACCCCAACTATGAAGTCTCGGCCGCGGAGCTTCTGTTCCCGGGCAGCGACCTTTCCGAACAGATCTCCACCGCGGGCACCGAGGCTTCGGGTACCGGCAACATGAAGATGGCCCTCAACGGCGCGCTCACCATTGGCACGCTGGACGGCGCCAACGTCGAGATCAAGGAGGAGGTGGGTGACGAGAATATCTTCATCTTCGGCCTCACCACGCAAGAGGTCGCCGATGCCAAGGCCGCAGGCTACAACCCCTGGGATTACTACCACGCCAACGCCGAACTGCGCGAGGTGCTGGATATGATCGCCGACGGCTTCTTCTCGGTCGATGAACCTGGCCGTTACAAGGCGATCTTCGACACGCTGCTGCACAAGGGCGATCACTACATGCTGTTGGCGGATTACGCCAGCTACATCGAAACCCAGGAAAAGGTGGGCGCCTTGTATCAGGACCGCGAGGAATGGACTCGTCGCGCCGTGCTCAACGTCGCCCGTGTCAGCAAGTTCTCCAGCGATCGCACCATCGGCGAATATGTGAACAAGATCTGGAAGGTCACGCCCGTCAAGCGTTGATCGTCCTTCGCACGCCAAGGGGAATAGGCATGGTGGCGGTCTTTGAGTAGACTAGCCATGCAGTTCCCCTTTTTCTTTTGGAGATCGTGATGCGCCGTATCCTGACAGCTGTGGTAGCCCTATTCTTTTCTCTGCAGGCGAGTGCGGTCAGCCTCGGCGACCTCAGTAACACCGAGGCCAGCAACGGGCTGAAGGAAGCCTTGATCCAGGGATCGGGCAAGGCGGTCGGCAAGCTGGGCGCGGTCGATGGTTTCCTCGGCAATCCCCAGGTCAAGATCCCGCTACCGGACTCGCTCAAAAAAGCGGAGAAGGCCATGCGCATGTTCGGCATGGGCAAGCAGGCCGATGACCTCGTACTCAAGATGAACCGCGCGGCCGAGGCTGCCGTCCCTGAGGCCAAGGCCCTCCTGATCGATTCCGTGAAGAAGATGAGCGTGCAGGACGCCAAGAACGTCCTGACCGGCGGGGACGATGCGGCGACCCAGTATTTCAAGAAGACCACTTCCGGCACCATGGCCGAGAAATTCCTGCCCATCGTCAAGCAGGCCACCGAGAACGTGCAGCTGGCGCAGCAGTACAACAAGTTCGCCGAGATGGGGTCGCAGTATGGGCTGGTGAAGAAGGAACAGGCGAACCTGGAGCTGTCTCTTATACACATCTCCGAGCCCACGAGACGGACTCCTATCTCGTATGCCGTCTTCTGCTTGAAAAAAAAAA
>CABHOJ010000112.1 GCA_902168195.1 uncultured Methylotenera sp. | reverse complement strand
TCTTGGTGGCGAACGCGAGGATCAGGGTCACCATCAGTACATTGAGTACGAACAGTTCCCGCGAGCGTTGGCGCGCCACCAGGCTGAACCAGCGGTTCATCAGCGTCTTGCCGAACACGAACAGCAAGGTCAGCACCGCCGCCGCTTTCAGACCGGCGATGCCCAGGGTCGCCATCAGGTCCTCGGGTTGCGCCGCGAGCGCCGGGATCATCACCAGCAAGGGCACCACGGCGATGTCCTGAAACAGCAAGACGCCGATCGCCAGTCGCCCGTGGCGGGAATTGAGGTCGAGACGTTCGACCAACATCTTGGAGACGATGGCGGTGGATGACATGGCGAACGCCCCGCCGATGACGAGCGCGGTCTGCCAGCTCAGCCCGAGCAGCATGCAGACGCCCATCGCCGCCAGCATGGTGACCATCACCTGTGCGCCGCCCAGGCCCAGTACCACACGCCGCATGGAATAGAGTTGCGGCAGGCTGAATTCCAGGCCGATACTGAACATCAGGAAGACGATGCCGAATTCCGCCAGCTCCCGGTTGGC
Organism: uncultured Methylotenera sp.; assembly: GCA_902168195.1. Taxonomy (GTDB): domain Bacteria; phylum Pseudomonadota; class Gammaproteobacteria; order Burkholderiales; family Methylophilaceae; genus CABHOJ01. Next base: position 13,629 of record CABHOJ010000112.1, on the reverse strand, counting down.
TTCGGTGTCGGGCAGGATGCCGGAAGTTTCCGGGCCGAGCGCCAGGCCGACGAGGAAGTAGGCCAGCATGGTCGGCAGATTGAGCGCACGGAACAGCGCCACCACCAGCACGGAGCTGGTCAGCAGGATGAGGATGGTCGGTAGCGTGTCATGCATGAATGATTGAATTCCCCTTTAGAGCACACGAGCGGAACGGCATATCTGGAGGTATCGTCGCATGCGTTCCGGCAGCCTTTAGCACAGCCCTTAGCAAAAATCGTGCTAATTTGCTTTCATCACCTTTATTCGCATGACATTCCCTTTTATACTTGAGACATGGGAATACCGAATCCACAAAAAACCAGCGATGCCATGGGTATCCGCACGACGGGTACAGGCACGAAGCAACCGCTGGAGTTGGCCCGGGAAGTGTTGCAGATCGAGGCGCGCGCCGTCGAAGCGCTTGCCCAGCGACTCGATGCAAGCTTCAACCGCGCTGTCGAGATCATTTTACAATGCCGCGGCAGGGTTGTGGTGAGCGGCATGGGCAAATCCGGCCATATCGGCAGCAAGATCGCCGCTACCCTCGCCAGCACCGGGACACCCGCCTTCTTCATGCATCCCGCCGAAGCGAGTCATGGCGACCTGGGCATGATCATCCGCGACGATGTCGTCATTGCCCTCTCCAATTCGGGCGAGAGTGACGAATTGCTCGCCATCCTGCCCTTGCTCAAACGCATGGGGGCAAAACTCATCAGCATCACCGGCAATCCGAAATCCTCGCTCGCCCGAGAAGCCGATGTCCATCTGGACGCACATGTCGACCAGGAAGCCTGCCCCCTTGGCCTGTCGCCTACCGCAAGCACTACGGCCGCCTTGGCCTTGGGCGATGCATTGGCGGTCACGGTGCTAGACATGCGCGGGTTCTCCGCCGAGGATTTCGCCCGCTCGCATCCGGGCGGACAGCTCGGCCGCAGGTTGCTATTGCATGTGAGCGACATCATGCGCCAGGGCGATGCCATCCCTACCGTCAAACAGGACGCTGGCCTATCGGCTGGCCTGCTCGAGATGTCACGCAAGGGCCTAGGCATGACGGCCATCGTCGACGAGACTGGCAAACCGGTCGGCATCTTCACCGATGGCGACCTGCGCCGGGCCTTCGAGCAAGGCATCAACGTCGGCGATACGACGATGCGCGAGGTCATGCACGCCAACCCGCTCAGCATCCTGCCCAGCCAGTTGGCGGTGGATGCCGTGGAGTGCATGGAAAAGAAGAAGATTACCAGCCTGTTGGTCGTGGACCAGCAGGGAACCCTGGTCGGCGCATTGAACATGCACGACCTGTTGATCGCAAAGGTAGTTTGAATGACCCCGGTTGAAGCCCGTGCAAAACGTATCAAGATTGTGGCTTTCGATGTCGATGGCGTGATGACCAACGGCGGGCTGATGCTCAGTGACGAAGGCTTCGAATCCAAGGTGTTTCACTCACTCGACGGTCTCGGCCTCAAGATGCTCACCGCCACCGGCGTCCAGATCGCGCTGGTGACCGCACGCACCTCCAATGTGGTGATCGAGCGCGCCAAGAACATCAAGGCCAAGCTCGTCTACCAGGGCGCGGAGAACAAGCTCGTGGCGTTCGAACAGTTGCTGAAGGATACCGGTATCACGGCCGAGGAATGCGCTTTCATGGGCGATGACGTGGTCGACCTGCCGCCACTGCGGCGTTGCGGCCTGGCCATCACCGTGCCTCACGCCATGCCGCTGGTGAAGCAATACGTGCATTACACGACCGAGCGTCAGGCGGGCTTCGGCGCGGTGCGTGAAGTATGCGAACTGATCATGAAGGCGCAGGGAACCTTCGATGGCCAAATGGCAAGATTCCTGGAATAGGCGAGAAGGCTTCATTATCCATGCTGGGGCGTCCGACCATCCTCTTTCCATTGGCTTTACTGGCTTTGCTGGCCTTGCTCACCCTGTGGATAGAACGTAGCGTGCAACCACCGGAGAAAAAGATGGATGGCAGCACCCGGCACGATCCGGATTACATCCTCAACAACTTCACCACCACGCGGACCGATATCAACGGCAACCTGAAATACGTGCTCTCGGCGGCGGAGATGAAACACTACCCGGATGACGACACCACGGAACTGCAGAAACCGCATTTCACCCAGTTCTCGGTGGAGAAGCCCTATACCCAGATCGAGAGCGACCGCGGTTTCGTCTCGAGCAACGGCGAGAACATCCAGTTCCTGGGGAACGTGAAAGTGGTGCGCCAGGCGTTCAAGGATCGTGGCGAGATGACCGTGACGACCACCTATCTCAACGTGGTGCCCGACAAGGAGATCGCCACCACGGATCGTCCGGTGGTCATCCATCAGGCGCCCGAGACCGTGATCAACGCCAACGGCATGGTGTACAACAAGAAGATGAAGACGCTGGAACTGCAAAGCCGCGTGAAAGCGCACTATGTGAATCCGGCGAAGACGAAACCGGCTGCCGCGAAACCGGCGCCTGCGAAAAAAGCCCCAGCCAGATCGGCAAGCAAGCCCGACAGCAAGGCCAAGACCACTGCAAAACCCAATAACCAGGCCGGCCAAGCAGCCAAGCCGGCCAACAATAGCACCCGTATCCGGAGAACCTATGAACCTGCATCGCCCTAGCTTGCTACTGATCTTGCTTGCGCTGGTCTCGACCAGCGCCTTTGCGGAAAAAGCCGACCGTGACAAACCCATCGACCTGGAAGCAGACACGGTGATGGTCAATGACGCCAAGAAGACCAGCACCTACACAGGCAACGTCATCCTCACCCAGGGCACACTCATCATCAAAGGTGACAAACTGGTCGTGCGCGAGGATAAGGAAGGTTTTCAGCACAGCACTACCTACGGCAACCCGCAAGTACCTTCCACCTTCAAGCAGAAGATGGAAGGCAAGAACGAATACATGGAAGGTAGCGCGCAACGGATCGAGTACGACGGCCGCATGGACAAGGTGCAGTTGTTCACCAAAGCGTGGGTGAAACGCGGCGACGACATCGTGCATGGCGATTACATCATGTACGACGCCAACTCCGAATATGCCGAAGTGATCGGCGGCGGCTCGCAAGCGGCAACGCCTGGTACGCCGACCGGCCGTGTCAGGGCCGTCATCCAGCCGAAGAAGAAACCCGCGCCAGCCACTGGCCAATAACCCGATACCGGAAAGATTGAACCAACACGCATGAGTGAACTAATCGTAGAAGGCCTGCGCAAGAAATATAAATCGCGCACCGTGGTACAGGACATCTCCCTGCGTCTCAGCAGCGGCGAAGTCGTTGGCCTGCTGGGCCCTAACGGCGCGGGTAAGACCACCAGTTTCTATATGATCGTCGGCCTGGTGCCGCTGGACGATGGCCGTATCCTGCTCGACGGCAAGGACGTCAGCCGCCTGCCCATCCACCAGCGCGCCCGGCTCGGCCTCGCCTATCTGCCCCAGGAGCCGTCGATCTTCCGCAAGATGACGGTGGAAGAGAACATTCTGGCGATCCTGGAACTGCAAAAATTCTCGCCCGAGCAGATGAAACTGCAACTCGAGCAACTGCTACAAGAACTGCACATCACGCATATCCGCCACAACATGGCGGTCAGCCTCTCCGGCGGGGAACGCCGCCGTGTCGAGATCGCACGCTGCCTAGCGACCAACCCCGGATTCATCCTGCTCGACGAACCGTTCGCTGGCATCGACCCGATCGCCGTGCTCGATATCCAGAAGATCATCCGTTTCCTGACCCAGCGCAACATCGGCGTGCTCATCACCGATCACAACGTAAGAGAAACCCTAGGCATCTGCGATAGAGCGTATATTGTGAATGAAGGGCGTGTATTCGCCTCCGGCGAGCCCAGCGAGATCATCCATAACGACAGCGTAAGAGAAGTATATCTGGGCAAGGATTTCCGCCTCTAAGGCATCAGGCGGACCCGTTAGATCATGAAGCAAAGTTTACAGCTCAAATTCTCGCAACACCTGGCACTGACGCCCCAGCTGCAGCAGTCCATCCGCTTGTTGCAACTCTCCACCCAGGAACTCAACCAGGAGCTGGAAAGCCTGCTGCAGGCCAATCCCTTGCTGGAACGGACCGATCGACCCGAAGACGGTGGCGAGGCCGAGACCTTCACGCCGATCCCCGGCGCCGGCGAGACGAGTGTCGCCGCCCCGGCAGAAACCCCGGAGGCGGAAGCCCCGCGCCAGGATGAATTCGGCGGCGGTGACGACTACTTCGAATTCTCCAGCAGCAGCAACCGCTGGGACGAGAGCAGCGCGGGCAGCGACGACGACAACGACTTCACCTTTCAGGAAGCGGTCAGCCTCACGTTGCGCGAACACCTGCTCGGCCAACTCAAGCTCATGCCCCTCTCCGAGCGCGACCAGACCTTGTCGCTGTTACTGGTCGATGCCATCAGCGATGACGGCTACCTCGACCAGTCGCTCGAAGAACTGGCAGAGTTATTGCCGGAAGAATACGAAGTCGATCCGATGGAGCTGGAGACCGCGCTCAAGCATATCCAACATCTCGATCCGCCCGGCGTCGGTGCACGTAACCTGGCCGAGTGCCTGGCACTGCAACTGAAAGTCATGCCGGAGACCATGCCGGGCCTGCAACTGGCGATCACCGTCGCCGAGCAACACCTGCCGTTGCTGGCTGCCCGTGACTACGTCCGTCTGCGCAAGATCCTCGGCTGTGACGACGAGACCCTGCGCGGCGTACAGCAACTGATCAAGCAGCTCAACCCGCGTCCGGGCAACGTCTTCACGCAGATCGCTTCCGACCATTACATTCAGCACGAGATTCTGGTGAAGAAAGTGAAGGGCATCTGGATCGCCAGCCTCAACGACGAAGTGGTGCCCAAACTGCGCATCAACCAGTTGTATGCAGGCATCCTGAAACGTAACCGCGACAGTTCCAGTCAGTACCTGATGAGCCAGATGCAGGAAGCGAAATGGATGATCAAGAACATCCAGCAGCGCTTTTCCACCATCCTGCGGGTCTCGCAGGCCATCGTCGACCGCCAGCGCAACTTCTTCGAGCACGGCGAAGTCGCCATGCGGCCGCTGGTCTTGCGCGAGATCGCGGATGAGCTGGGCCTGCACGAGTCCACCGTATCGCGGGTCACGACGCGCAAGTACATGCTCACACCGCGCGGTGTTTACGAACTAAAATATTTCTTCGGCAGCCATGTCGCTACCGAATCCGGAGGCGCCTGCTCAGCGACGGCGATCCGGGCCCTGATCAAACAGATGGTGAGTGAAGAGAACCCCAAAAAGCCGTTGTCGGATAACCAGATCACCGACATCCTCGGCAAGCAGGGCATCGTCGTCGCCCGACGCACCATCGCGAAATACCGCGAGTCTCTGCAGATACCCGCGGCAAACCAGCGCAAGTCGTTGTGACCTGCGTTAATCACTGAAGGAGAGCATCATGAACTTGCAACTTACCGGTCATCACCTCGATGTCACACCAGCTTTGCGTGAATATGTCCTCAGCAAACTGACGCGCGTCAGCAACCACTTCGATCACGTCATCGACGTCAAAGTGACGCTGAGCGTGGAAAAGCTGATCCAGAAGGTCGAGGCGACGTTGCATGTTCCGGGTAATGACCTGCATGCTGCCTGCAGTGACGAGAATATGTATAGCGCCATCGACATGCTGGCCGACAAGCTCGACCGCCAGGTGCTGAAACACAAGGAAAAGGTCAGCGATCATCACAAGAGCGATGGCGGTGTGAAGCACCAAGCCGCCGAGTAACCGTAGCAGACCAAAAAAACCTAGCGAGCGGGATGAGATGCGAGGCGCAGGCAAGATGAGAAGCGAGACATATCAAAACGATAGGCGAGTTTCGAATGCGCCTGCAACAAAGCAGCTCGCCCGCACAGCAGGTTTTAATCATGGCTGAGATCAGCGTAGGAAAATTGTATAAGGACACCCGCCTCCCCCTCAAACTCAAATGGGTGGCGGGCCTCAACGGCGGGGACAACCTGCTGAGTAGCGAACGGGTGACCAAGCCCTCGCTGGCGCTGATCGGCCATCTCAATTTTGTGCACCCCAACCGCGTACAGGTGCTGGGGTGTGCCGAGATGGATTACCTGCGCAGCCTGCAGAACAAGGAGCTACAGCAGGCCATCAAAAACCTCTTTTCGACCGACCTCGCCGCCGTGGTCGTCGCCAATGGCGAAGTCGCACCGCCGCAACTGACGCGTGCCGCCGACGAATACCATACCCCGCTATTCACCTCCCCCCTGCAAAGCCCGGGGCTGATGGACGTATTGAGCCATTACCTGGCGCAGGCAGTGGCGGAATCGGTGAGCCGGCATGGCGTGTTCATCGAAGTACAGGGCTTCGGCGTGCTGATCCAGGGCAATCCCGCTATCGGCAAGAGCGAACTTGCGCTCGAGCTGATCTCCCGCGGGCATCGCCTGATCGCCGACGACATCGTCGATTTCTTCCGTGTGGCGCCGGATCGCCTCGAAGGTCGCTGTCCGGAACTGTTGCAGGATTTCCTCGAAGTGCGCGGCCTCGGGATCCTCAACATCCGCGCCTTGTTCGGTGACAATGCCGTCAAACCGACCAAGCCGCTGGACCTCATCATCCAGCTGGAGATGGCGGAGAACATGGCGCCGGAACTGCTCGATCGACTCAAGATCAAGTCACAGAGCGAAAAGATCATGGACGTCAAAGTGCCCAAGAACACGATCCCGGTCGCCGCCGGCCGCAATATCGCCGTGCTGGTCGAAGTCGCCGTGCGTAACCACATGCTGCTGTTGCGCGGCATCAACGGGACCAAGCAATTCATGCAGCGCCAGCACCGCGAGATGAGCCGCATGGCAAAAGGCACGTCCTCCACGCCTGCCAAAAAGCGCCGAGCGTCCGCCTGATGCAGCTGATCATCCTTACCGGTCTTTCCGGCTCGGGTAAGAGTGTCGCGCTGAAGGCGCTGGAAGACAGTGGGTATTACTGCGTCGATAACCTGCCGGCGACGCTGTTGCCGCAGATCTCCCAGGACCTCAGCGCCGCCATGCAGGATCGCGTCGCGGTCAGCGTCGACACCCGTAGCGCAGCCCTGGAAGTCCTGCCTGAGAACATCAACCGACTACGTGCGCAAGGGATCGGCGTCCAAGTGCTGTTCCTCGAGTCCAGCGTCGAGACCCTGGTCAAGCGTTTCAGTGAGACGCGCAGGCGCCATCCCTTGAGTGCAGGCGATGAAGAACATACGCTGGCCGAGAACATCCAGCAGGAGCGTGACCTGCTGAGCCCATTGGCGGATCTCGGTCATCGCATCGACACCAGCAACCTCAGCGCGAACAAATTACGGAGCTGGGTGCGGGATTTCGTCTCCAACGACAGTAACGGCCTGACACTGTTCTTCGCCTCCTTCGGCTTCAAGCACGGCATCCCGCTGGACGCGGATTTCGTCTTCGATATCCGCTGCCTGCCCAACCCGCACTATGATCCGGTGTTGCGCCCGTTGACCGGCAAGGATCAGCCGGTGCGGCAATTCCTGGAGAGCCAGGAGACGGTCGGCATGATGTATGACGACATCCAGCAGTTCGTCGCGCGCTGGTTGCCGCATTTCATCCGGGACAATCGTAGCTATCTCACGGTGGCGATCGGCTGTACTGGCGGGCAACATCGTTCGGTGTATTTTGTCGAACGGTTAGGGGAGTATTTTCGCAATCAGCAACAAAAGGTGCTCATCAGGCACCGCGAATTAGAGTAGCAGCCGCGATTACCGTCGCCGACGCTACCGAGTAGAGGACACATATCATGATAGGCATTCTGATTATCGCGCACGGCACGCTGGGTGAAAGCCTGATCCACTGTGCCAGCCATGTGATGGGCACGCGACCCCCGATGTTGAGGCAGCTAGGTGTCGGCACGCATGATGACCCGGTGGAGCTCCTCCCCGAAGCGTTGCAGATGGTGAGGGAGCTGGATGAAGGCCAGGGCGTACTGATCATGTCGGATATCTACGGCGCCACGCCCTGTAACCTGGTCAGCAAACTGCTGGTACCGGGCCGCGTGGAAGGCGTCGCCGGCGTCAACCTGCCGATGCTGGTCCGGGCATTGACGTATCGAAACGGAAGTATCCTGCCACTGGTGGAAAAGGCACTGAGTGGCGGGCACGAAGGTGTGGTTCATTTTACCGAGGATGCATGTAGTCACCATGATCAAGCATGAGATAGAAATCATCAACAAACTGGGCTTGCATGCCCGTGCATCGACCAAGCTGACGCAGACCGCGAGTGGCTATCACAGCGACATCTGGATCGAGCGCAACGGCCGCCGGGTCAACGCCAAGAGCATCATGGGCGTGATGATGCTGGCTGCCAGCAAGGGCAGCAAGATCACCCTGGAAGCAGAAGGCAAGGACGAGAAGGCTGCGATGGATGCGTTGATCGAGCTCATCAGTCAACGGTTCGGGGAACCTGAATGAAGCGACACATTTCAATCATTGCGCTGCAAGGCGATTCCTCGATCGCCACACTCGATGCGAAGTCGAGACGCGGCGACCATGAGCGAATGACGCAGGCAGTACATTCAGTACGACAAGGCATGAGCGAAGCAGGCAACAACGTATCGACGAGTCAGGGAGTGTTGGCATCATGAGTTTTACGATGCACGGCGTGGCCGTCTCCTCCGGCATCGCCATCGGCCATGCCCATCTGGTCTCGCATGCCTTGCTCGAAGTGGTGCATTACCAGGTGCCCAAGCACCTGATCGATCAGGAGATCAAACGCTTCGAACAAGCGGTCGAGAAGGTCAAGCAGGACCTCGACGTCATCCGCCGCCACTTGCCTGCAGGATCGCCGGCCGAGCTCGGCGCGTTCGTCAACACGCACCTGATGATCCTTGCCGACAAACAGCTGTCGGAAGACCCCAAGCGCATCATCCGCGAGGAACAGTGCAACGCCGAATGGGCGATCAAGCAGCAGATGGATGATCTTGTACTGCAGTTCGAGCAGATCGAGGACGAGTACCTGCGCGAACGCAAGCAGGATGTCGTGCAGGTGGTCGAACGCGTGATCAAGGTCCTGCTGGGTCACCCCAGCCAGGTCGCGGTGAAGGAACAGGAGAGCGCCATCATCCTGGTCGCGCACGATCTTTCGCCGGCAGACGCCATCCAGTTCAAACAGCATCAGTTCGCCGCCTTCATCACCGATGTCGGCGGCGCCACCTCGCACACGGCCATCCTGGCACGCAGCCTCAACATCCCGTCCATCGTCGCGCTGCAGCGTGCACGTGACCTGATCCGCGACGGCGAGCTCATCATCGTCGACGGCAATCAGGGTGTGGTCATCGCCAACCCGGACAAGGACACCCTCGCCGAATACAAGCTGCGCCAGGAACAGTGGGAACTCGAACAGCAGAAGCTCAAGCGCCTCAAGCTGACCAAGGCGGTGACCCTGGACGGCACCACCATCGAATTGCATGCCAACATCGAGGTCCCCGAGGACGTCACCCAGGCCAAGGCCGCAGGCGCGACCGGCGTCGGCCTCTACCGGACGGAGTTCCTGTTCATGAACCGGCGCGAGATGCCGGACGAGGAAGAACAATATAAGGCCTACCGTCGTGTGGCAGAAGCCATGAAGGGCATGCCGGTGACCATCCGTACGCTGGACCTCGGTGCCGACAAGCAGATCAATCCCGATACCGTGCGCACCTGTGCGAATCCGGCGCTGGGCTTGCGCGCTATCCGCCTTTGCCTCTCCGAACCGCATATCTTCCACACGCAGTTACGGGCGATCCTGCGGGCTTCGCATTACGGCAAGATCAAGATCCTGATCCCCATGCTGTCCAACCTGTCCGAGCTGCGGCAGGCCATGCTGCTGCTGGATCGGGCCAAGATCAGCCTGCGCAACGAGGGTATCCCGTTCGACGAAGGTATCCAGGTCGGCGGCATGATCGAAGTCCCGGCGGCGGCCTTGTGTGCCGAAGCCTTCGCCAAGCAACTGGATTTCCTCTCCATCGGGACCAACGACCTGATCCAGTATTCGCTGGCGATCGACCGCACGGACGATTCCGTTTCGCATCTCTATAACCCGCTGCATCCGGCCATCCTGCAACTGATCGAGATGACCATCCGCGCCGGCCACAAGCTCGGCAAGCCGGTATCGGTCTGCGGTGAGATGGCAGGCGATACCAAGTTGACGCGGTTGCTGCTCAGTTTCGGTTTGCGCCAGTTCTCCATGCACCCGTCACACATCCTGGCGGTCAAGCGGCAGATCCTGCAAAGCGATCTGCCCAACCTCGCGAATGCGGCGCGCAAGATCCTGGGGAATCAGGATATCGACCGCATCGAGCCTATGTTGCACAAACTCAATCTGGCCTGAGTACGGTAAAGGATCTAGCTAAGAAGGATTTTCAACGTAGTTCATCACCAAAGGGGAGCATCATCATGTCAGACGTCAGCACCACACCTAGCGCTAATGATAAGAACATCGTCGTCCTCACCCACCTTGGGGGAGCCCTCTTCAGCTTCATTCCCGCCCTCGTCGTCTGGTTGTTGAAAAAGGACGAAAGCGAATATATCGGGGAACAGGCACGCGAGGCCTTGAATTTTCAGGTCACCGTCATCATTGCTCATATCATCAGCTGGATATTGATGTTCATCCTGATCGGCTTCTTCCTGATGGTCGCCGTCTGGGTCGCCAACATCGTGCTCTGCATCATGGCGGCCGTTGCCACCAGCAAGGGTGAACCATATCAATATCCGTTTGCCTTACGCTTGATAAGTTGAACAAGCGATCAGTTAATTGAATTGAAGGAATAGTGTGAATCAGCCTCTCGATAGCGCGTTATTGCAAAACCCATTGCTGGATTTTTCCGGTTTGCCCAAGTTCGACCAGGTGCAGGCTGCGCATGTGACCCCCGCTATGGACCACCTGCTCGAGCATGGTCGCAAGGTGCTGGAATCGCTTGCGACCGGCACCGAAGCGCCCACCTGGGATAACTTCGCGCGTCCGCTTGAAGACATGCAGGAGCAGATCTCCCGCGCCTGGTCGCAGGTCGGCCATATGAACGCTGTGGTCAACAGTCCGGAACTTCGAGAGGCGTATAACGCCACCCTACCGAAACTCACCAATTTCTACGCCGACCTTTCGCAAGACGAGCGGCTCTATGCGCGTTTTCGCGCGCTACGCGACAGTGCCGCCTACCAGTCCTTGAACAAGGCGCAACAAAAGATCGTCGACAACGAGTTGCGCGACTTCCGCCTCGGCGGCGCCGAGTTGCCCACCGACAAGAAGGCACGTTTCAAGGCGATTCAGGAAGAGATGGCGACCCTGTCCGCCAAATTCGAGGAGAACCTGCTCGACACCACCAACGATTTCGCGCTGTACGTCGAGAATGAAGCCGAACTTTCCGGCATCCCGGCCGATGTGCTGCAAACCGCCGAGGAAGCTGCCAAGGCCGATCAGAAGGCCGGCTGGAAATTTACGTTACACCTGCCTTCCTACATGCCGGTGCTGCAGTACGGCGATAACCGGGCTTTGCGCGAGCAACTCTATCGCGCCTATGCCACCCGCGCCTCCGAGTTCGGCAAGCCGGAATGGGACAACACGGGCCTCATCGACCAGATACTGAAACTGCGTCAGGAAGAAGCCCAGCTGCTCGGTTACAAGAATTTCGCCGAGGTATCGCTCGTGGCCAAAATGGCCGATACCCCGCAACAAGTCATCGATTTCCTCTATAACCTGGCCAAGCGTGCCAAGCCGTTCGCCGAGCAGGACATGCGCGAACTGACCGAATACGCTACGAAAAAACTGGGCATCCATGACCTTGAAGCTTGGGATGTCGCCTACGTCTCGGAAAAACTGCGCGAGGAGAAATACGCCTTCTCCGACCAGGAAGTGAAGCAGTACTTCCCGGAAGCCAAGGTGCTGGAAGGCTTGTTCAAGGTGGTCGAGACCATCTTCGGCGTGAACGTGCGCAAATCGCAGGCGCCCGTCTGGCATCAGGACGCTGCCTTCTACGAAATCAGCGATAAGCAGGGCCAGGTCGTCGGCCAGTTCTATCTCGACCTCTATGCCCGTAACAACAAGCGCGGCGGCGCCTGGATGGATGAAGCCATCACGCGCCGCAAGATCGCCAGCGGCGTCGAAACACCGGTGGCATTCCTCACCTGCAATTTCTCCGGACCGGTCGGCGGCAAGCCCGCGCTGTTCACCCACGACGAAGTCATCACCATGTTCCATGAGTTCGGGCATGGCCTGCACCATATGCTCACCCGCATCGAGGATTATGGGGTCTCCGGCATCAAGGGGGTGGAGTGGGATGCCGTAGAACTGCCGAGCCAGTTCATGGAGAATTTCTGCTGGGAATGGGATGTGTTGCGCCACATGACGCAGCATGTCGATACCGGGGCGCAACTGCCGCGCGAACTGTTCGACAAGATGGTCGCCGCGAAGAATTTCCAATCCGGCATGCAGACCGTGCGCCAGGTCGAGTTCGCCCTGTTCGACATGCGCCTGCATTCGGATTTCGATCCGCATGGTACCTGGACCTCGCTCGACCTCATCGAGCAAGTGCGCGACGAAGTCGCCGTGGTGCGCCCGCCCAAGTGGAATCGCTTCCCCAATAACTTCGGCCACATCTTCGCTGGCGGTTACGCCGCAGGCTATTACAGCTACAAATGGGCGGAAGTGCTCTCGGCCGATGCCTACAGCCTGTTCGAAGAGAACGGCGTGCTGTCGGAAGAGACCGGACGCAAATTCTGGAACGAGATCCTGGCACAAGGTGGTTCGCGTCCCGCCCTGGAATCGTTCATCGCATTCCGTGGGCGTGAACCGAGCATCGATGCGCTGCTTCGCCACAATGGTATGAGCGCCTAGATCTTAGGCTGCACCGATAAATAACCGCTTCCATGTATCATGGAGGCGGTTATTTTTTGCACGAGAGAATTGCTAATGAAGCTCGCGACCTGGAACGTCAATTCGCTGAATGTCCGTTTACCCCACCTGCTGGATTGGCTCGCCGCCGAGCAACCTGACGTCGTGTGTCTGCAGGAAACCAAGCAGGAAGACAGCAAGTTCCCGTTCGATACACTGAAAGAAGCCGGTTATCACGCCATTCACAGCGGGCAAAAGACCTATAACGGCGTCGCCATCGTCAGCAAGCACCCCATGAGCGACGTGCAATACGGCATCCCCGATTTCGCCGATGAGCAAAAGCGTGTGATCGCCGCGACCATCCAAGGCATCCGCGTCATCTGCGCCTACATCCCCAACGGCCAGGCGGTCGATTCCGACAAATACCAGTACAAACTGGGCTGGCTTGAAGCACTGACGGCATGGCTGCAACAAGAACTGCAAGCCCACCCTAAACTCATGCTGCTAGGTGACTACAACATCGCGCCGGAAGACCGCGACGTGCATGACCCCAAAGCCTGGGAAGGCCAGGTACTGGTCAGCGCACCGGAGCGCGAAGCCTTCCGCAAGCTCGTCGCGCTCGGCCTCCACGACAGCTTCAGGTTATTCGAGCAAGACGATGGCTGCTTCAGCTGGTGGGATTACCGCATGGCGGCCTTCCGTCGCAACATGGGCCTGCGTATCGACCACATCTTGGTCAGCACACCGCTGCTGGGCGACTGCAAAGCCTGCGTCATCGACAAGGCG
>CABHOJ010000111.1 GCA_902168195.1 uncultured Methylotenera sp. | reverse complement strand
GAACAAGGCATAACCAGCGGCTTGTTCCGCTTCGGTCATGGCATTCCGTTGATAATCCCCCTGATACACTTCGCCTGACAGGATCTTGCCCTTGCAGGCGCCACAAGCACCATTGCGGCACCCGTACGGTAGATTGAAACCGGCCTCGACCGCGGCACTGAGGACGGTTTCACCCGACATGATCTCGAAGGTGTGGCCGCTAGGCTGGATGGTGACTTGCTGGGACATGCTGAAAATCCTATTGGTAGCAACGACTTAAACCCGGCAGTTTAACATAGCCGGTACAGCTGGTTCTTGCGGTCAATCTTCCCGACGGAACTCGCCTTCGATGACGTCATCATTGGCGGCACGATCTCTCTCACCGCCGGGACCTGGCGTTCCACGTGAAACAAATGCCGGTTTGGGCGTAGGCATCAACAGCAGGATGACCGCAATGGCATCGCTGATGACGCCTGGCAGTATGAGCAGGATACCGGCCATCAAGTTCTTGGCGCTGCCGAAGATCGCCCTGGTGGGCGTGCCACCCTCGCCCAGGCTCTGCATCATGCGCCCGAGCATGAGCAGCTTCTCGTCGAGGATCAGGCGCCAGCCCAGAATGGCCATCAATACCAGGTATAAGGCCAGCCACCAGCCATAACGGCCACCCAGTTCGACCAGCAACCATATCTCCATGACCGGGAAAGCGAGTAAAATCGCCATCAGGAAAAGCACACGCATGACTATCCAATCTCAAATGAACGAACCTGTCAGAGCCATCGTGGTTCTGACCAATCTTCCTGACCAGGAAAGCGCCGAAAAGTTAGCGCAATATCTGGTCAGTGCGAAACTTGCTGCCTGCATCAACATCCTGGCCCCTTGCACTTCCATTTATGAATGGCAGGGCAAGATCGTCCGGGACAGCGAAGTACCGCTGCTGATCAAGGCAAGCAGCGCGCATTATGCCGCACTGGAAGCCGCGATCCGCGAGCGCCATCCCTACGAACTTCCCGAGATCATCCATGTCCCAATCACAGGCGGATTGACCGCCTACATCGACTGGATCGTCACACCCTGATCGGAACCTATTCTTGAGGCCTTTGCTGTCCCTGTCACGTACGCTCTTGCTGTTCGCCTGCTTATTACCGATGCTGGCCAACCCTGCGCTCGCCGAGAGTGTGTCCAAGGCAGGCATCAGCACTTTCCTCGACGTCGATGATGATCATATTCTGCCACCTGACGAAGCTTTCAAGCTCTCGCTGCGGTCTGTCGATGAAAAAACCCTGCATGCGGATTTCAAGATCGCACCCGGACACTATCTATATCGGGATCGTTTCAAGTTCGAACTGATTCCGTCCGACCAGGTAAGCATCTCAACCGCACTCCCCAAGGGCGAACCGAAACAGGACCCGACTTTTGGCGCCACGGAGGTGTTCCACGACCAGGTGACCGCCGTCATCACCTTGATAGCGCAGGGCAAATTGCCGGCGGACCTCAAGCTACAGTTGACCTATCAGGGCTGCAGCGAAAAGGGCCTGTGTTACGCACCGATCCGTAAGCTACTGGACGTACCGCCTGGCGGTATGGTCTCCCGTGCAGATGCAACCAGCAGCACTCCGCCCAACCATGAGAACGAGGAAGACCACGCCGCCAGGCTGCTGAAGGATGGCGACCTGTGGTTGATCGTCGCCGGCTTTTTCGGTTTCGGGCTACTGTTGTCGCTGACGCCTTGCGTACTGCCCATGATCCCTATCCTCTCCAGCATCGTGGTAGGCGCGAACCCACGCAGCAAGTGGCATAGCTTCAGCCTCTCGCTTTGCTATGTACTTGGGATGGCGATCGCCTATAGCCTCGCAGGCATCGCTGCCGGTTTCTCGGGCCAATTGCTGAGCTCGACCTTGCAGACCCCAGCGGTCATCATCGTCACTGCAATCATCTTCGTGCTGCTGGCCTTATCCATGTTCGGTTTCTATGAACTCAAGTTACCCACGGCCTTCGAGGACCGCATGTTGCGGATGTCCAACCGTTTCAAAGGTGGCCAGGCCCTTGGCGTATTCGTGATGGGTGCGGTCTCCGCGCTCATCGTCAGCCCCTGTGTCGCCGCGCCCCTCGCTGGCGCGCTGCTGTACATCAGCCAGACCCACGATGTCGTGCTGGGCGGCACCGCGCTGTTCGCCCTCTCGATCGGGATGGGCATCCCGCTGCTATTGATCGGCACATCTGCGGGTAGCTTGTTGCCTCGGACTGGAGCCTGGATGACGACCGTGCGCAATCTGTTCGGGGTATTGCTGATAGGCGTCGCAATCTGGCTCATCACGCCCTTGATTCCGGTCTCGGTCCAGTTGGGCTTGTGGGCTGCCTTGCTCATCGTTCCGGCGATCTACATGCGCGCCACCGACCGCTTGCCGGAGAATGCCACGGGTTGGCAGAAACTGGGCAAAGGTGTCGGCCTCATCATGCTGCTGCTGGGTATCGCTATGCTGATAGGTGCCCTTTCGGGCGCACGATCTCCGCTTCAGCCGCTTTCCGGCTTCCAGGCCACGAATGGCAGCCCTCATCAAAGTGCACTGGCTTTTCAACGCGTGAAATCGATCGCCGAGCTGGACCAGAAGATCGCGGCGGCCAATGGCAAGCCGGTCATGCTGGATTTCTATGCGGATTGGTGTGTCGCATGCAAGGAGATGGAACAATTCACCTTCAGTGACCCGCGTGTCCAGGCCGGTCTGGCAAGTCATGTCTTGCTGCAGGCCGATGTGACCGCCAATGATGCCGAGGACCGTGCGCTACTCCAACGCTTCGGTCTCTTCGGGCCACCCGGCATCATCTTCTTCGATCGTACGGGCAAAGAAGACCGCACGGTGCGCGTGATCGGTTACCAGAATGCGGACCGCTTCCTCTCCAGCATCAGCAGGCTCGGAGACCGATCCAAATGATGCTCAAGCGCACGGCCAAGATCCTGGCAGTCGTCCTGCTGATCGTCGTAGCCGGTCTCGCCACACGACACTATCTGCTCAACCCGGTCCTGGAATCGTCAAGCACCTCCACCGAGGTGCTGTTCTCGGCGCAGCTGCCGGATCCTCAGGGTCAAGCGCAACGCTTGTCGCAATGGAAAGGCAAGATCGTCGTCGTCAACTTCTGGGCCAGTTGGTGTGTACCTTGTCGGGAAGAGATGCCGGAACTCTCCGAATTGCACGAGCGATATCGAGCCAACGATGTTGTCGTGATCGGTATCTCGACGGATGAGCTGGACAAGATGCAGGCTTTCAGCCAGGAAGTCCCGGTCAAATACCCGTTGCTTGCCGGCGATTACGATGCGATCAAACTTTCTGAACTGCTAGGCAACGATAAGGGCGTGTTGCCCTATACCCTCATCGTCGGCAAGGACGGATCGATCGTCAAAACCTACTTTGGCCGCGTCAGTCAGGCCTTGCTGGAAGAGACGCTAATCCCTCTATTCAGCCGCAAGTGAAAAGGTTTTTGTAAGCACTTGAAAACCCTGTAATTTCGCTAATTACCGCCAATTCGCTAGACAACATCCCCCTATTTGCGGCAAACTTGCAGCCATGAAACAAAGCTCCAAGCCGCTAAAAACCATTCAATATGGCTATTAATTCCTTAAAATCCGTATTGGTGCTGCATGGTCCCAACCTGAATCTGCTGGGATTACGCGAGCCTGAGCATTATGGCAAGGATACGCTAGCCAGTATCAATGAACGCCTCATGACCAAGGCGACCAACGCCGGTCTTGCACTGGAAAGTTTCCAGAGCAATAGCGAAGCGGAATTGATCGGCAAAGTGCAGTCTTTGGCATCGAAAAGCGTCGATTTCATCATCATCAATCCTGCGGCTTTCACTCACACATCCGTTGCGATGCGGGACGCACTGTCCGCAGTTAAGATCCCTTTCATCGAAGTACATTTATCCAACGTCTATGCACGTGAACCTTTCCGTCACCATTCCTATTTCACCGACATCGCTGTCGGCGTCATCAGTGGCTTGGGCGCGCACGGTTACATGGCGGCACTAGATTACGCAATCAACGCACTTGCGCCAGAAGCCTAGGCGCGTTCATCTCGAGGTTAATCATGGATTTACGCAAACTTAAAAAATTGATCGATTTGGTCGAGGAGTCCGGCATCTCTGAGCTGGAGTTGACCGAGGGCGAAGAGAAGGTCCGTATCAGCCGGAATATGTCGAACGGCAGCATGCCGATGCAATTCGCACCACAGTATTTCCAGGCACCGGCCCAGCAGGCAGCGCCTGCTACGCCAGCGGCCACCGTCGCTGAAGTCGCCGCCCCTGCCGCGGTCGAAGGGCACGTGGTCAAATCGCCGATGGTCGGCACTTTCTACCGCTCGCCTTCTCCAGATTCGAAGTCCTTCGTCGATATCGGCAGTACGGTCAACGTCGGCGATACGCTGTGTATCGTCGAGGCCATGAAACTGCTGAACGAGATCGAGTCCGACCATGCAGGCGTGATCAAGGCGATCCTGGTAGAAAACGGTCAGCCGGTCGAATACGGCGAACCACTGTTCATCATAGGCTAGGGGCTTACATGTTCGAAAAGGTCCTCATCGCCAACCGTGGCGAAATCGCCCTGCGCATCCAGCGCGCTTGCCGAGAATTAGGTATCAAGACCGTGGCGGTGCACTCCGAAGCCGACCGCGAAGCCAAATACGTCAAGCTGGCTGACGAATCCGTCTGTATCGGCCCCGCCCCTTCCGGACAGAGTTACCTGAATATCCCCGCCGTCATCAGTGCCGCGGAAGTGACCGACGCCCAGGCGATCCATCCGGGTTACGGCTTCCTTTCCGAGAACGCAGATTTCGCTGAGCGTGTGGAACAAAGCGGTTTTGTCTTCATCGGCCCGCGCGCCGAGACCATCCGCCTCATGGGCGACAAGGTCAGCGCCAAGGATGCCATGCGCAAAGCTGGCGTGCCTTGCGTACCGGGTTCCGAAGGCGCATTACCTGACGATCCGGAAATCATCATCAAGACAGCCAAGGACATCGGCTATCCGGTCATCATCAAAGCCGCTGGCGGTGGCGGTGGTCGCGGCATGCGCGTGGTCCATACAGAAGCGGCCTTGCTGGCTTCGGTCAATATGACCAAGGCTGAAGCGGGTGCGGCGTTCGGCAACCCCATGGTCTATATGGAGAAATTCCTGGAGCAACCACGTCATATCGAGATCCAGGTCTTGTCCGACCAGCACGGCAATTCCGTCTATCTCGGCGAACGTGACTGTTCGATGCAGCGCCGTCACCAGAAGGTCCTAGAAGAAGCGCCAGCGCCCGGCATCAGCACCCGCTTACGCGACAAGATCGGCCAGCGCTGCGCCGATGCCTGCAAACGCATCAACTACCGCGGCGCCGGTACTTTCGAATTCCTCTATGAGAACAACGAGTTCTACTTCATCGAGATGAATACCCGCGTCCAGGTCGAACACCCGGTGACCGAGATGATCACAGGTATCGACATCGTGCAGCAGCAGATCCGAATCGCTGCCGGCGAAAAGCTGCCTTTCCGTCAGAAGGACATCGAGTTCCATGGCCATGCCATCGAATGCCGTATCAACGCGGAAGACCCATTCAATTTCGTGCCTTCACCTGGCCGCATCACGACCTTCCATATGCCTGGCGGTCCTGGCATCCGTGTCGATACCCATGCTTACCAGAATTACATGGTGCCGCCGCACTACGATTCGATGATCTGCAAGCTGATCGCCTATGGCGACACCCGTGAGCAGGCCATTGCCAAGATGCGCATCGCGCTCTCCGAGATGGTGGTGGAAGGCATCAAGACCAATGTGCCCTTGCACAGCGAACTGATGGCCGACGCCGCGTTCCATCAAGGCGGCACCAGTATCCATTATCTGGAGCAGAAACTGGGCATCTCGTCCAAGTAATGGTCAGGGAATAGCCATGGCTTGGGTTTCGCTCAATATCGAAGCCAGTGACCGCAACGCCGAGGCCCTGACCGACGCGCTGATGGCACTGGGGGCCCTGTCCGCGAGCATCGAAGATGCCAATGCCGAAACGCTAGACGAACAACCGATCTTCGGCGAGCCGGGCGATCCGCCGCCCGGCATCTGGCAACAGAACGTCGTGAGCGCCTTGTTCGATGCGGACACGGATATTACTGCAGTCATGGCGGCACTGGCTGAAACCACTGGCTTTTCCGACCTGCGCTATACCACTGAGACCATCGAGGAGCAGGACTGGGTACGTGCCACCCAGTCTCAGTTCGACCCGATCCGCATCCGGGATGATCTCTGGATCGTCCCGTCGTGGCACGCCGCACCCAATCCTGACGGCCTCAATATCGTGCTCGACCCGGGCCTCGCCTTCGGTACGGGTAGCCACCCGACGACCCACCTGTGCCTAAGCTGGCTGGCCGACACGATCAAGGGTGGTGAGCGCTTGCTGGATTACGGCTGCGGCTCCGGCATCCTGGCCATCGCTGCGAAAAAGCTCGGCGCCGATGAGGTCATCGGGGTGGACATCGATCATCAGGCCATCCAATCGAGCTGCTACAATGCCGAGAGAAACGAAGTCGTAGCCGAATTCTGCATGGCAGACCGTTTTTCCGGCTCACAACAGTACGACATCGTGGTCGCCAACATCCTGTCCAGCGCCCTATCAGTGCTTGCCCCCGCTCTGGCGTCGGCATGCAAGTCACAGGGACGGATCGCGCTCTCAGGGATATTGCGTGAACAGGCAGCACAAGTCTCCGCCATCTATGAGGAATGGTTCGATATGGATGCACCGGTATTCATGGAAAGCTGGGTGTTGCTGACAGGGCAAAAAAGATGAGCCTGATCACGGCCTGCCCTGCCTGTTCGACGAATTTCTTTGTTAAGACCGAACAACTCAACGCGCATCATGGCGATGTGCGTTGCGGCAAGTGCAGCCACGTGTTCAACGCACTGGAACGCTTGGGAGAGATCGAGGAGTCCCCGATCGCCGAGATCGTTCAACCGATATCGCAGCCCGAGATTCCCCCAGTATCGATCCCCCTCACGCCGCCCTCGGCCAAACCTGTCGAGACCCCCGCGATCTTCGGCGAGGTCAAATCCAAGTCCAATGCACTCTCCTCAGGCAAACGCAGAGCCAAGGTGGTCTGGCCATACTATACGTTCTCCCTCATCCTGATTTTGATTGGTGGCCTGCAGACCGTTTATTTTCTGCGCACACCCATCGCCACCCAATGGCCAGAAACTAAGCCTTTGTTAAGCAGTGCATGCGATCTGATCGGTTGTATTGTCGAGCTACCGAAGGACATCTCGCAATTACTGATCGATGATTCGGATCTCCAGGAAGACGCGGAGCATGAGGATGTGATCCGTCTCAGTACCTTGCTCATCAACAATGCGCCTTTCGCACAAGCTTACCCCTTACTGGAGTTGACCCTGACGGACAAGAACGATCGACCTGTGCTGCGCCGCGCATTCACGGCCAAGGAGTATATGGCGCAGGAGACCGATCTCGACGCCGGCATCCCTGCGGGAGAGGAGTTGCAGATCAAGCTGGCACTGACTTCCGGCGACATCGAGGTCTCCGGTTACCGCGTATTCATCGCCTATCCCTGAGCTGACAAATGATCTTTTCTCATGATTTTCATTAGGCGCGATTCATGAGTATGACCACTGTGCTTTTTGAACGGTCCTGTATAGTCACTTCATAAGTTATCGAGATATTTCATCTCACACTTAAACCCATTAGGAGATATCAACATGTGGACCAAGCCAGCTGCTACTGAAATGCGTTTCGGTTTCGAAGTTACCATGTACGTTTGCAATCGCTAATCGATCGCACGATATACAATAAAAACGGAGGCCTAGGCCTCCGTTTTTATTTGCCCTTCAGCTTCTGCATGCATCCGGAATCCACCTGCCGGATCGCTTCCTTCAAACACTCGATGGCTTTTTCCCGCCCGTAGCTCTTGCGCCATGCCAATGCCATCCTGCGCGAAGGCACCGGCTGCTGGAAGGGGATGACCTTGATCAGGGGATTCTGATAGCGCTCAACTGTGGCACTACATGGCAAGACAGTGATGCCCAGATTGGACGCCACCATATTGCGGATAGTCTCAAGTGAATTGCCCTGCAACACCTCCCCCTTACGGGAAAGATCGGGACAGGCTTGGACTAACTGGTTGCTGAAACAATGACCGCTATTGAGCAACAAGACCTTTTGCTCCGCCAATTCATCCGGATGGATCGATTTTCTGCTTGCCCAAGGATGATCTGCAGGTACGACGACCACGAAAGATTCGTCATATAGGGGCTCCACCTTGATTCCCGGGATATCGAACGGCAAAGCGACGATCGCTGCATCGATCACGCCATTGCGCAATTGTACTTCCAGTAGATGGGTCAGGTTCTCTTCCACATCCAGCGGCATGTCAGGTGCGGTATGCCGCAGGATGGGAATGATCTCTGGCAGCAAATATGGCCCGGCCGAGTAGATCACACCCAGCTTGATAGGCCCGCTGAGCTGGTCGTTCCCCTGCCTGGCTATCTCCTTGATGCGGCCGGCTTCTTCCAGGACACGCGTGGCTTGCTCGACGATCTGCTCACC
>CABHOJ010000110.1 GCA_902168195.1 uncultured Methylotenera sp. | reverse complement strand
AGATTTCTGCCTGTCTCGTGGGCTCGGAGATGTGTATAAGAGACAGGTTATGTGCCATCAATTTTCAGATACTGATTGGGAGCAACTAAGGGAAGGAACAAGAATTAAGATGAATTTAGGTTTCACAATGAAAGGACCGCAAGGGTTTAATGCGAAAATTGTGACCTAACACTTAATCTAATAAAAAAGCCCGCGAAAGCGGGCTTTTTTATTACAGTGGCTTAGATCAACCACATTTACTCTCGCCGCAATTCAAACACGTCAAACAACCATCCATGATGATGGCGGCCTTGGTGCTGCACTTGCCGCATAACTGAGCGCCAGCGGGAAAGCCTTCGGAGTTAGTCTCGCCACCTGCGGCGGTGACTTTCTCCAGGTACTCGGCGCGCTTTTCAGCGATGAGTTTCTTCTGGTGTTCGTCAGGCTCGGATTTCTTGAGCATGCCGATCTCTTCCAGATGCTGCTGCAGAACTTCACCGATCTCGGCGACCAGGCTGGGGATGTATTTGCCACCCTTTTTGAAGTAGCCGCCGCTGGGGTCGAACACGCTATGCAGTTCTTCCACCAGGAAGGTGACATCGCCGCCCTTGCGGAACACGGCGGACATGACGCGGGTGAGCGCGACGATCCACTGGAAGTGATCCATGTTCTTGGAGTTGATGAAGATCTCGAACGGACGGCGATGCTCTTGCGGCGTGCCTTCGTTCATGACGACGTCGTTGATGGTGATGTAGAGCGCGTGCTCGGTCACCGGCGTCTTGATCTTGTAGGTGTTGCCGACCAGTTTGTCGGGACGGCTCAGCGGTTCGCCCAGTTGCACGATCTCGGCCTTGTGCTGGGTAGCGAGTTTTTCCGCTTCAGCGGCTTTGGCTTTGTCGTCTTCGGTGACGACGTTGTAGCCGGTGATCTTCTTTTCGATTTTGATTGCCATCATGTTCTCCTTGGTTTCGTCGTACCGGCTTTTGCCGGTACCCATCTATGATTCGCTGGATCCCGGGTCAAGCCCGGAATGACGAACTAAAACTTGCCGTAATAACCCTCTTTGAGAGCATCGTATAAGTTAGCGGCGGAATGGATCTCGCCGTCGTACTCGATCTCTTCGTTACCCTTCACTTCGACTTCGGTGCCGTCATCAAGCGTGAACTTGTAGGTGGTGTTCTCGAGATCCTTCTCGGTGACCAGCACGCCCTGGAAGGCTTCCGGGTTGAAGCGGAAGGTAGTGCAACCCTTGAGGCCCTTGTCGTAGGCGTAGAGGTAGATGTTCTTGAAATCCTCGTAGTCGTAGTCGGTCGGCACGTTGATGGTCTTGGAGATGGAGCTGTCGATCCATTTCTGTGCGGCGGCCTGGATGTCCACGTGGGCCTTGGCCTGGATGGTGGAGGAATCGAGGAAGTAGTCCGGTAGCTTCTCTTCGTCGCTCTCGCCGAACGGCATCGCCTTCGGGTTGATCAGCTCGCGGTAGGCCAGGAGTTCGTAGGAGAACACGTCGACCTTCTCTTTGGACTTCTTGCCTTCGCGGATGACGTTGCGGTTGTAGTGGTGCGCGAACGATGGTTCGATGCCGTTACTGGCGTTGTTGGCCAGCGAGAGCGAGATGGTGCCGGTCGGCGCGATGGAGCTATGGTGCGTGAAACGCACGCCCTTGTCGGCGATCTGATTGCGCAGGGCTTCGGGGAATTGCTGCATGTAGCGGCTGTACTTGCCCATGAGCACCTTGCCCTTGATCTTGCTGCCGACCTTGATGCCGTCGGCCTTCATCTCAGGACGCTTGGCCAGCATGTCGGCGGTGACGACGAACTGCTCTTCCATGATCGGGGCCGGGCCTTTTTCTTCGGCCAGTTGTACGCCGATCTCCCAGCCGGTTTCGGCCATGACGCGGGTGACTTCTTCGGTGAACTGGACGGATGCGTCGTCACCGTACTTCATCTTGAGCATGGTGAGGGTAGAGCCGAGGCCGAGGTAGCCCATGCCGTGACGGCGCTTGCGGGCGATCTCGTCGCGTTGCTGTTGCAGCGGCAGGCCGTTGATCTCGACCACGTTATCCAGCATGCGGGTGAAGGTGGCGACGACTTCGCGGTATTCGTCCCAATCGAAACGGGCCTTGTCGGTGAACGGGTCACGCACGAACTTGGTCAGGTTGACCGAGCCCAGCAGGCAGGCGCCATAAGGCGGCAGCGGTTGTTCGCCGCATGGGTTGGTGGCGCGGATGTTCTCGCAGAACCAGTTGTTGTTCATCTCGTTGACACGGTCGATGAGGATGAAGCCCGGCTCGGCGAAATCGTAGGTGGACGACATGATGACGTCCCACAGGCGGCGGGCCTTGATGGTCTTGTAGACGCGGCAGGCGACCTTGCCGTCGGATTCGCGGGTCAGGTACTTGTTCTTCACTGGCCATTCGCGCCAGACGACATTGGCTTCGTCAGTCAGGTCCAGGCCATCGACCTTGGCTTCTTTCTCGGTGACGGGGAAGGCCAGCTTCCATTCGGTGTCGCCCTTCACCGCTTCCATGAATTCCTTGGTGATCAGGCACGACAGGTTGAACTGGCGCAGGCGACCGGCTTCGCGCTTGGCCTTGATGAAATCGGTGACGTCAGGATGCGAGATGTCGAACGTGGCCATCTGTGCGCCACGGCGGCCACCGGCGGAAGACACGGTGAAGCACATCTTGTCGTAGATATCCATGAAGGACAGCGGACCGCTGGTATAGGCACCGGCGCCGGCGACGAACGCACCTTTCGGACGCAGGGTGGAGAACTCGTAGCCGATACCGCAACCGGCTTTCAGGGTCAGGCCGGCTTCGTGCACTTTCTCTAGGATGCCGTCCATGCTGTCTTCGACGATGCCCGAGACGGTGCAGTTGATGGTGGAGGTGGCAGGCTTGTGCTCCAGCGCACCGGCGTTGGAGGTGATGCGGCCGGCGGGGATGGCGCCACGACGCAGCGCCCAGACGAACTTGTCGTACCAGTAGGCGCGCTTCTCTTCGGTCTCTTCGGCATCGGCCAGGGCGCGGGCCACACGCTTGTAGGAGTCATCCATGCTGGCGTCGACGTGCTCACCCTGCTTGGTCTTCAAGCGATACTTCTTATCCCAGATATCCAGGGATACGGGTTGGATCGGCACTTCTTGTGCGCCGACGTCATTGTCGTCCTGCACGGTTTTGACAGCCTTTAACATGGGGGGCATTCCTTCCTGATAACGAGCCAGTATTCTTGTTGGTGTTTTTAGTGAGTCTTTTGCCGACAGTTTTGCCGGCGACCACAATATATTGTGATTGAGTGCAAAATTATGTCATTTAGTAGTGTGGGTCAAGAATTTTTTTTGGTGCGCCCGCTCTCTTTTGAGGCACGAATTTTGCCGCCCTTGCACTGGCTTGAATCGAGGCTTTGTGAGCCCTTGCTAACCCCTTAAAAATAATTCGTTGGACACAAAAGCGGGGGATGTGCATGCGAACCCTGCACGCCATTCTGTGAGAAAATCCAGCCATGCCACGCGCCCTCTATTCCCTGCTGCTCTACCTCATGTTGCCGTTCACGCCATTGAAGCTGCTGTGGCGCGGGATGAAGCAGCCGGAATATTTAAGACACTGGGGCGAACGCTATGGTTTCTATCCTGAGATTGCGGTCGATCAGCCCCTGATCTGGCTGCATTGCGTCTCGGTGGGTGAGACCCGCGCTGCCGCCCCACTGGTACATGAACTGCAGAAACATTACCCCGATCACCGCATCCTGCTGACCCATGCCACGCCGACCGGGCGCGCCGCCGGTGAACAGTTGTTCGGCGACAGCGTCTCGCGTTGCTACCTGCCTTATGACGTGCCGGGCGCGGTGGGACGCTTCCTCGACCATTACCACCCGGCGCTCGGCATGCTGATGGAGACCGAGCTGTGGTTCAACCTCATCGCCGGCTGCAAGCCCCGCGGCATCCCACTGCTGCTGGTGAACGCCCGACTCTCGGAGCGATCGGCCCACGGCTATGCCCAGGTGGCGCGTCTCACTGCGGAAGGGTTGCAGGGGCTGACGGCCATCGCCGCGCAGACCGAGCAGGACGCGCAGCGCCTCAGCAGGCTGGGGGCGACTAACGTGCATGTGCTAGGCAACCTGAAATTCGACGTCGAGCCGCCGCCTAACGCCGCAGAGCTGGGCGCGTTGCTGCGCGAAGCCCTGGGCAAGCACAGGCCGGTGTTCCTCGCCGCCAGTACCCGTGACGGCGAGGAACAGATGATCCTCGATGCGGTGGACGCCTCGCAGACCCCCAACCTTCTGACGGTGATCGTGCCGCGTCACCCACAGCGCTTCGATGACGTGGCGAACATGCTGACAAAACGTGGGGTGTCATTCTTGCGCCGCAGCAGGTTGCGCGGCGAGATACCCAATCAGGTGACTGTGGTGCTGGGTGACAGCATGGGCGAGATGTTCACTTATTATGCCGCCAGTGACGTGGCTTTCATCGGCGGCAGCCTGCAACCGCTGGGTGGCCAGAACCTGATCGAGGCTTCCGCGATGGGAAAGCCGGTGTTGATCGGCCCGCATACCTTCAACTTCACCGCCGCCACGGAACAGGCGATCACCGCACGCGC
>CABHOJ010000109.1 GCA_902168195.1 uncultured Methylotenera sp. | reverse complement strand
TTTGGTAAATCAGTACGAAATAGCCTTTACATATCGGCGTCGGCGATGCTAGTCCTTGTGGCGACGCTAGGTCGGGTCTCCGGATCAAGGCCGTTTTTATCATCGGGGCGGAATCGAGCATCAGTCGATGCGACTCCGTCGCTTGCGAGGCAGTGAATCAATGTACTCGGATGTCAAAACACGCGGCACTTTGGCCGAAGGATGGGTTGGGCGCAGCCTCGAACGTCGCGAAGACGCTGCGTTGCTGATGGGCAAGGGGCGCTTTGTCGACGATTTCCCCGTCTCCTCCAACACGCTCCACGCCGCAGTGGTCCGCTCGTCGCATGCACACGCCCTAATCACCACTATCGATACGACCCGCGCGTTGGCGGTGCCAGGTGTCCGCCGCGTCATCACGGGCGAGGAGATCCGAGCACTCTCCGATCCATTCTTGACAGTGCTCAAGCAACCCATCGATCAATGGGCCCTCGCCGTAGAGCGGGTCCGCTATGTAGGCGAAGCCGTGGCCATCGTGCTCGCCGACGACCGGTATATTGCTGAGGACGGGGCGGCCCTTGTGGAAATTCTCTATGAGCCGCTGGCGGTTGTCGTTGATCCCTCGGCCGCCGTGCGCGCTGACGCTCCTCTGCTACATCCGGCTGCCGGCACCAATCAGCTTTCGGTGCGCGAGTTCGTCTATGGTGAACCCGACGCCGCATTCGCACGCGCAGATAGGACTGTCACTGTCGAGATCGAGTATCCGCGCAGCTCGTATACGCCTATGGAGTGTTTCGCGGTGGTGGCCGAATACAGGCCCGGCGATAGAAGCTTCGATGTTCTGGCCAATTTTCAGGGCCCGTTCTCGGCCCACCCGGTCATGGCCAAGGCGTTGCGCGTTCCTGGGAGTAAGCTGCGGCTTCGCATCCCTCCCGATAGCGGTGGCAGTTTTGGCATCAAACTCTCTGTCTTTCCTTATATTGTCCTGGTGGCGCTCGCTGCGCGGATCAGTGGGCGCCCGGTCAAGTGGATAGAAGATCGTCTCGAGCATCTACAGGCAGCTAATTCCGGCCCAAACCGCCTTACCCGGCTTGACGCTGCAGTCGAGCCTGATGGTCGGGTGACAGCGCTTCGCTTTGATAATCTCGAGGACTACGGCGCCTATCTTCGTGCGCCCATGCCGGGGCCGTTATATCGCATGCATGGTTCCACCACAGGCGCCTACGACATTCGCCATTTGGCGATGACCAATCGCGTGGTGGTTACCAATAAGATGCCCGCCGCCTTGGTGCGCGGGTTTGGGGGCCCCCAGCTCTATTTAGCGCTCGAGCGCCTCATGCAGCGTATAGCTGTCGAACTCGGACTCGATCCCCTCGCTGTGATCCGCCGCAATCTGATTTCCGCCGACGCCTTCCCCTACCGCACCACTGCCGGCGCTTTGTACGATTCCGGAAATTACCAAAAGGCCATCGAGATCGCGACTGGTGAAGGCCGGCTCGATGATCTGCTGCGGAGGCGCGACGAAGCGCGTGCGGCGGGTAGGCTTTACGGCATCGGATACGCCGCTGTCGTCGAACCAGGCATGTCCAACATGGGCTATCTCAGCACCATACTACCCGACGGAATACGCCAACAGCAGGGGCCCAAGAACGGCGCCGTCTCCATGGTCAGGGTCAATGTCGATGCACTAGGTGGCGTCTCAATGACTGCCGACGTAACCGTTCAGGGTCAGGGGCACGCGACGGCCTTATCGCAGATCGTTGCCGATCAACTGGGT
Source organism: uncultured Methylotenera sp. (assembly GCA_902168195.1). Taxonomy (GTDB): domain Bacteria; phylum Pseudomonadota; class Gammaproteobacteria; order Burkholderiales; family Methylophilaceae; genus CABHOJ01. The sequence continues at coordinate 1,645 of CABHOJ010000109.1, read as the reverse complement.
CTGCACCCAGGGGATATTTCGGTTAATCTGGAAATCGACACGCAAAAGGATGCTTGGTCCATCGCCGCCGGCAGCTACTCATGCCGCTTCTCTCCGGGCACTGCGGTCGCCGCCCATCTGGCTGGCAAGCAAGTTCGTGACAAGGTCGCGCGCATCGCAGCCGGTCTCCTCGAAACCACTGCTGAAGATATCAGCTTTGCCGGGGGCAAGGTTTTCTCGATTTCCAAGCCTGACAAGAGCATGCCCTTTGGCCGCGCCGCCGGCACCGCCCATTGGTCACCAGTTCTAGTGCCCGATACCGATCAGCCCGGTATAAGCGAAACTGGCATCTGGGCACCACCCGAGCTGGCACCACCTACAAGTGGTGACGAAATCAACACCTCGCTTACCTATGGCTTCGTCTTCGACATCTGCGGTGTTGAGATCGATCCCCTGACTATGCAGGTCAAAGTGGATCGCTATATCTCAATGCACGATGCCGGCAAGCTCATCAATCCGCTCTTGGCAGAAGGTCAGATACGCGGCGCATTTGTGCAGGGGCTGGCGACAGCACTTTACGAGGAGATTGTCTACGACGACAAGACTGGCGCGCTGCAGACTGGCACATTTGCCGAATATCTCGTGCCCACGGCTAGCGAAGTGCCTCACATCGAGATCATTCACATGGAGACCCCGTCGCCGTTCACCCCGCTCGGAGCAAAGGGTTTGGCCGAGGGCAATTGCATGAGCACACCGGCCTGCATTGCCAATGCTGTGGCTGATGCCCTTTCGCTTCGTGATGTGCGATTGCCCATCACTCCCAATCGCATCAACGCTCTGCTAGCAGGTGAAGAGGCTCCTGCTCCCGTCGCTAACGTCGACGCGATGGATGCCGCAGCCATGGAACAGGAGTTCGCTGATGCCGCCATCGCCGGCTCCGGCACCTTGACCGTCGCCACACCAGCGTCAGAGATCTGGAATGCTTTGCTTGATCCTGAAACGCTCAGGCACATCATTCCCGGTTGCCATACGGTCACGGCCATTCGCCCCGATCACTTCCGGGCCGAAGTCTCGCTCGGCGTTGGTCCTGTCCGTGGGCGCTTCGAGGCCGATGTCTATCTCACCGACCTCATTCCGCAGCAACAGGCGAGGCTGACCGGCCAGCTCCGAGGGCCGCTTGGTAAAGCCGAAGGACAAGGTCGAGTCATTATGAGCGTCACACCAGCGGGCACGAGGATCGACTATGCCTATGGAGTCGATGTCGGCGGCAAGGTCGCCTCTGTCGGTGGTCGGATGATCCGCCGCGCAGCCGATATGATCATCGGCCAATTCTTTGAGCGGCTGGTTTCTCTGGCGGGCAAGGCAGACACAGCTTCCGCGACGACGGCAAAGGCCGGCATGAGATCCTGGTTGGCCAGCCTGTTGGGAGGACAAAAATGAAGCCCGCGCCTTTCGCCTATCTCCGTCCCGAAACCGTGGATGAAGCGCTCGCAATGCTTGCCCAACACGGCAGCGAAGCACGCGTCCTGGCTGGGGGACAGTCGCTGATGGCAATGCTCAATCTTCGCTTGGCCGAGCCAACCGTCCTTGTCCTGTCTCTTATACACATCTCCGAGCCCACGAGACCGTACTAGATCTCGTATGCCGTCTTCTGCTTGAAAAAAAA
>CABHOJ010000108.1 GCA_902168195.1 uncultured Methylotenera sp. | reverse complement strand
CCATAGAACCAGAGACTCAGAAACAGAAACCCAGAGAATAGGAACTCATAGACATGATCGCCAACGCGCTTAACTTCCTGCTGTACACCATCCTAGGTTTGTTCACGCTGGTCGTGCTACTCAGGTTCTATCTGCAACTGACGGGGGCGCCCTTTCAGAATCCTGTCTCGCAAGCCATCGTCGCCTTGACCAATTTTGCCGTGCGCCCGCTGCGACGCGTCATCCCTGGCTGGCGCGGCATCGATTTCTCAACGCTGTTGCTGGCCTATGTGACCCAACTCCTGCTGCAACTCGGCAGCCTGTGGCTACGCGATTTTCCCTTGTTGGTGGCCGGCAACGCTGTCTGGCTCGCCCTGCTTGGCTTGGCCCTGGTGGGCTTGCTCAAGCTCAGCGTCTATATCTTTCTCTACGCGGTGCTGTTGCAGGCGATCCTCAGCTGGGTCAATCCGTACACGCCGATCAGCGGGTTGCTGGAGATGCTCACCCGCCCCTTGATGCGACCGTTGCGCAAACGCATCCCGCTCGCCGGCGGGCTCGACCTCAGTCCGCTGGTCTTCTTCATCCTGGCGGAGCTGGTACTGATCGTGATCCTTGCACCGCTGGAACAACAGTTCCTGATGTTCTTCTGATTGTCGTACACTGCTGAAAAGTCACTTTCAATCGATATCACGGGGATAAGATGAAAACGACGCCTACGCCGCACAGGCCCCGGAAGCCGTAGCCGACAGCATGGCGAGCGGACTTCATCAGCAGATCGCCGATTTCCATCAGTGGCGCGACCACCTGTCGCAGACCATCTCCGAGTATCGCGCCTGGCTGGAAGCTACCGGCAGCAACGATTCCCTGCAGGACCTGCGCCTGTTCGACATGACCGAGACCCTGCGCAAGGACCATCTGGTCCTGGCCTTCGTCGCCGAATTCTCTCGCGGCAAGACCGAAACCATCAACGCCCTCTTCTTCGCGGACTACAACCAGCGCCTGCTGCCTTCCGAAGCGGGCCGCACGACCATGTGTCCGACCGAGATCTTCTGGGACGAGCGCGAGGAACCCTGCATCAAGCTGTTGCCGATCGAGACGCGCAAGCGCGACGATTCGCTGGCTTACCTCAAGAGCAACCCCAACGAGTGGACGACGATCCGCCTGGATGTGCACTCCGCCGAGGCCATGAAGGAATCCATGCATGCGGTGATCCAGCAGAAATCGGTCTCGCTGGAGGAAGCTCGCGCACTCGGCTTGTGGAACGAGCACGATCTCTCCATGGCCCAGTCCATGAAGACGCGCGGCGCGGTCGATGTGCCGGTCTGGCGTCATGCGCTGATCAATTTCCCGCACCCGTTGCTGAAGAGTGGCCTGGTCATCCTCGACACGCCCGGGCTCAACACTCTCGGCAGCGAACCCGAGCTGACCCTGAGCATCATCCCGAACGCCCATGCGGTGATCTTCCTGCTGGCGACCGACACCGGCGTCACCAGGTCCGACATGCAGATCTGGACCGATTTCATCCGTACGCGCGCCAGCCGCAAACTCGCCATCCTCAACAAGATCGACATCCTCTGGGATGAGATGAAGACGGAGCACGAGATCAAGGCCAGCATCCAGACGCAGATCAACACCACGGCCCAGCAACTCGGCCTGCCGCCTTCATGTGTGCTGGCCATATCCGCGCAAAAGGCCCTGCTCGCCAAGATCAAGAAGGATGCTGCCTTGCTGGAAAGAAGCGGGATCGCCAAAGTCGAGCATCTGCTGGCGGAGAGCGTGGTCGGCGCCAAACACGAGATCCTGAGCAAGACCATCATCGCCGAGACGAGCAACATGCTGCGCGCGTCGCGCAAGGTGGCACAGCAGCGTGTGGAAGACATCAAGGCACAACTCAAGGAACTGGACAGCCTCAAAGGCCAGAACCGCATGGTGATCCAGTCGATGCTGAGCAAGGTGACGGAAGAGCGCAAACATTACGAAGCCTCTGTGATCACCTTCAACAAGGCCGAGCAGCAGATCAGTGGTTTGGGACAGGTGCTACTCAACCAGCTGAGCCTGCAGAACCTGGATGCCCTGCTACAGGTGAGCAAGGCCGAGATCGGCGAGAGCTGGACTACGCTGGGGCTCACGCGCGGCATGAAAGACCTGATGCAACGTACTGCCGAGCTCGCCTTGCTCATCACCGAGCAGGCTAACCAGATCAAAGGCACGGCAGACGAAGTCTACAAACTGTTCCATGAGCATCACGGCTTCACCGACCGCAAACCGCCGCCATTGCAGGTGGAGCATTTCATCAACAACATGAAACAATTGCAAAAGGCGACACAGGAGTTCTGTGCCAGCCCGGTCAACGTCATGACGGAGAAACACTTCCTGATCCGGCGCTTCTTCATCCAGCTAGGTGGGCAAGCCCAGGTCGTCTTCCAGCAAGCACATGCGGATTGTCAGCACTGGATCCGGGACGTGTTCGGTCCGCTGCGCCAACAAATCGGCGACCACAAAGCCGCATTAGAGAAACGCAGCAATTCATTGATGGACATCCACGAGAACCAGCACGTGCTGGAAGTCAACCTGGCGGCGCTGGAAAAACAGCTCGTCAAGGCACAACAGCAAAGTACAGAGCTCGACCAGATGCTGCTGCGATTGATCAAGGCAGCCAAGCCGGTCGGGCAGCCGGCCGAAGTCATCAGCTGAGGCTTACATCAGTACGATGTCGTAGGATTCCTGGGAATACTGGGATTCGACCTGTAGCGAGATAGGCTTGCCGATGAAGTCGGACAGGTTGGCGAGGCTCTGCGATTCCTCGTCCAGTAGTAGGTCGATGACCTTCTGCGAGGCGAGCACTCGGAACTCCTTGGCGCTGAACTGCTTGGCGTGACGTAGGAGCTCGCGGAATATCTCGTAACACACCGTTTGCGCGGTCTTCATGGCACCGCGTCCCTTGCAACAAGGGCAAGGCTCACACAGGATATGCGCTAGGCTTTCGCGTGTGCGTTTGCGCGTCATCTCCACCAGACCCAGGGCCGAGAAGCCGTTGATGCCGACGCGCGCCCGGTCCTTCGCCACACCGCGCTTGAGCTCATCCAGCACGGCCTGCTGTTGAGACGCCTCATCCATATCGATGAAATCGATGATGATGATGCCGCCGAGGTTACGCACGCGCAGCTGCCGTGCGATGCATTGCGCGGCTTCTAGATTGGTCTTGAAGATGGTATCGGACAGGCTGCGTCCACTGACGAAACCGCCGGTATTCACATCCACGGTGGTCAACGCCTCGGTCTGGTCGAAGATCAGGTAGCCGCCGGATTTCAATTCCACCTTGCGCGACATGGCCTTGTTGATCTCATGCTCGACATTGAACATGTCGAACAGGGGGCGGTCGGCCTGGTAATGCTCCAGCTTGCGCACCGCTTCTCCCACATAATGCTCGGCGAAATCCAGCGCCTTCTGATAGGTCTCGCGGGAATCGATGAGGATGCGACCGGTATCCTCGTTGACGACGTCGCGCAGGATGCGCATGGGCAGACTGAGGTCCTGGAACACCAGGGTACGCGGCGCGGCATTGTGACTGGCGGCCTGGATGTTGCTCCAGACCTTCTGCAGGTAATCGATATCGGCCAGCAGTTCCTCATCGGTCGCGGTCTCCGACATGGTGCGGATGATGTAGCCGCCTTCGTGGTCGGCAGGCAGCAACTTGATCAGGCGCTCACGGAGGAACTCGCGTTCCGCTTCATCCTCGATGCGCTGCGACACACCGATATGCTGTTGCTGCGGCAGATAGACCAGGAAGCGTCCGGCGATACTGATCTGCGTCGTGAGACGCGCGCCCTTGGTGCCGATCGGCTCCTTGATGACCTGCACGATGAGCGGTTGGCCTTCGTGTAGCACTTCCTGAATGGTCTTCTCGTGCTCTGGTACGCTGCACTCCAGGATATCCGCCACATGCAGGAAGGCCGCACGTTGCAAACCGATCTCGACGAAGGCCGATTGCATACCGGGGAGCACTCGGCAGACCTCGCCACGGTAGATGTTACCTACCAGTCCGAGCGAGGTGTTGCGCTCGATCTGCAATTCCTGCACGACCCCTTGCTCCATGACGGCGACGCGCGTCTCCTGCGGGGTGACGTTGATCAGGATCTCTTCACTCATGTTTCGATGCACTTTCAAGGATATTCACGCCGGCGCGTTTCAGTAGCGCCGCGGTCTCGTAGATCGGTAGCCCCATGACGCCGGAATAACTGCCTTCGATATGCTTGATGAAGGTCCCGGCCAATCCCTGGATACCGTAAGCGCCGGCCTTGTCATGCGGCTCACCGGTAGCGACATACGCTTGGATCGCTGCATCGGTGAGCGCATCCATCTCCACATAGGTCGTCGATAGCGCGACCTCGATGCCTGCCCCAGTCGCCACTGCGATGCCCGTATGCACCTCGTGCCGGCGGCCGGACATGCGCGCCAGCATGACGTGGGCCTCTTCGTCGCTCTCCGGCTTGCCGAGAATGATGCCGTCGATGCTGACCGTGGTATCGGCAGCCAGGATAGGCAGCAAGACGGCATTGTCCCATTGCAGACTGTTCAGGCAGGCTTGAGCTTTCTCCCTTGCCAGCCGGGTCACATAGGCCGACGGTGCTTCGCCCGCCATCACGGACTCATCGATATCGGATGGCAGCACCTCGAATGCGATACCGATCTGCTGCAACAGTTCTGCGCGTCGCGGGGAACGGGAGGCGAGATAGATCCTCTGAGTCATGGGAGTTGGTTTCAAAGCCGCTTGGTTGTAGGCTGTGAATACTAACCGATTTCAAGTGCAACCGACCACAAGACTGACACCATGACTGACTGGGCTTACCTCTTCAAGATCGGCATCGCGCTGTTCGCCATCGTCAACCCCATCGGCAGCGTGCCGATCTTCATCAGCGCCACCGAAGGCTGGTCGACGCAGGACCGTGCCAGGACGGCCAAGACGGTAGCCATCACGGTGTTTTTCGTCCTCACAGTCGCGGCCCTGATCGGCGACCAGATCCTGCAGTTTTTCAGTATCAGCATTCCCTCCTTTCAGGTCGGCGGCGGCATCCTGCTGATGCTGATCGCCATCTCCATGATGCATGGCAAACCCAGCCATGCACGACAGACACCGGAAGAAGCCCAGGAGGCCGCAGAACGGGAAGTGGTGGCCATCGTACCGTTAAGCATCCCGCTGTTGGCAGGGCCCGGTGCCATCAGCAGCATGATCATCGCGGCCCAGCATGACAGCACGCTATGGGGACATGTGTCGCTGGCCATCCCGATCGCCGTCATCTGCTGCATGATCTGGATCGCGCTGCGTCTGTCGGTCCCCATCGCGCTCAAACTCGGTAAGACCGGCATCAATGTCGTCACGCGCCTCATGGGGCTGATCCTGGCCGCCATGGCGGTCGAGTTCATCGCCCACGGCATCGAGGGGCTGTTCCCAGGTTTGGCTTCATAATCAAGGACGTTGTAGAATACGCGGCTTTTCTGCGTTGCTATCGCCCACTTCCCCTATGACCATTTGGAAACCCAATACGACTGTCGCCGCCATCATCGAACGTGATGGCAGATTCCTGCTAGTCGAGGAAGAGACGGCTGAGGGCGTACGCCTCAACCAGCCGGCCGGGCACCTGGAAGATACCGAGACCCTGATCGACGGCGTCATCCGCGAGACGCGTGAAGAGACCGCTTATGAATTCACGCCTGAGGCTTTGCTCGGCGTTTACCACTGGCGCCATCCGACCAAGGACATCACCTATCTGCGCTTCGCCTTCACCGGCAAGCTGGGCCAGCATCATGCCGATCAGGCACTGGATACTGGCATCCTGCGCGCCGTGTGGATGACGCCGGACGAGATCCGCGCTTGTCGCGCCATGCACCGCAGCCCGCAGGTGATGACCTGCATCGAACACTATCTGGCAGGGCAGCGTTTTCCGCTCTCCGTCGTCACCCACCTGTGAGCAACTAGCCTTATGAGCAAGAACAAACGCGTGATCGTCGGCATGTCCGGCGGTGTCGATTCCTCCGTTGCGGCGTTGCTGTTGAAAGAGCAAGGTTACGAAGTCGTCGGCCTCTTTATGAAGAACTGGGAAGACGACGATACCGATGAGTATTGCTCATCGAAGCAGGATCTGATTGATGCCGTCTCCGTTGCCGATAAGATCGGCATCGAGATCGAAGCGGTGAATTTCTCGACGGAATATAAAGAACGGGTGTTCGCCAATTTTCTTGCGGAATATAGCGCCGGCCGTACACCGAACCCCGACATCCTGTGCAATGCCGAGATCAAGTTCAAGGCTTTCCTCGACCATGCCATGGGGTTGGGCGGCGACCTTATCGCCACCGGCCATTACGCGCAGGTGCGTGAGAAGGACGGCTTGTTCCAGCTCATGAAAGCTGACGATGGCAGCAAGGACCAGAGCTATTTCCTCTACCGCCTCAATCAGGCGCAACTATCGAAGACGCTGTTCCCGCTCGGGCACCTGCTCAAGCGCGAGGTCCGCGAGATCGCGCGGAAAGCCGGCCTGCCCACCAGCGAGAAAAAGGATTCGACCGGCATCTGCTTCATCGGGGAACGTCCCTTCCGCGAGTTCCTCAATCGTTATCTACCGCGCCAGCCCGGCGAGATGCAGACGCCGGACGGCAAGGTGGTCGGCGAACATGAAGGCTTGATGTACTACACCTACGGACAACGTCAGGGGCTAGGCATCGGCGGTTCTAGGGACAGCAGCGGCGAACCCTGGTTCGTCGCCGGCAAGGATATGCAGCGCAACGTACTGATCGTGGTGCAAGGCCACGACCACCCCATGCTATTGAATGACGGCCTGGTGGCCAGTCAGTTGCACTGGATCGCGGGCCATGAGCCCCAGACCCACTGGGTCTATGCCGCAAAGACGCGTTATCGCCAGCCGGATGCGCCATGCGAGATCGATCGATTGGAGGGCGACGAAGTGGAAATCCGTTTCGGCCAGCCGCAATGGGCGATCACCCCTGGCCAGTCCGCTGTGGTCTACGAAAGCAACGTCTGCCTGGGCGGCGGGATCATCGCCCGCGCGATTTAAGTTCAAGTCCTGATCGAGCGATGCCTCGACATGCGTTCAAGCCTGAGGCGGGGCTGTTTCACTGAATGAGGAGCGCTGCATCATGGCTTCATGATGACGGGCGAGGTTGGGGAAACGTTCCTGCCAATCGAGATGGTGGTAACGCAGTTGCAGATAGCCTAATGAGCACCCCAAGGCGATGTCAGCCAGGCTAAAACTATCATCCACACACCATTTGGCATCGCCAAGGTCCTCGTTGAGGACTGCCAGGCCCCGTTCGACCTTGCCCAATTGATTGCTGATGACAGCACCATCCTGCGACCCTTCCGAACGGCGACCCTCCATCATCGCGGCCACGGCTGCGTCACATACCCCGTCGGCCAGGGCTTCCCAGCGACGTACGCGTATCTTCAGCGTGTGGTCCTGCGGGATCAATCGGGCGACCGGCGTCCGGTTATCCAGGTATTCGGCGATGACCGGCGAATCATAGAGACTCTCGCCATCGTCCAACACCAGCACCGGGATCTTGCCCAGCGGATTGAATTGGCTCACCGGACAATCCGGATCGGACAGCACGACCTTGACCATCTCCATCTCGATACGCTTCTCGGCAGCGACCACGCGGATCTTGCGTGCATAGGGGCTGGTCAGCGAATAAAACAGTTTCATGAGGCGGGTCGCAATCAGGTTAGGGATACACTGCATTATAATGGAAATCATGGCTCTCACCCGACTCTCCCCAGCCTTGCAAGCGTCCATGGAGCACGCCGTGAAACAGGCGCTGACCGAGGATATCGGCGATGGCGACCTCACTGCCGCCCTGATACCGGAATCGCAGATGGCACACGCCAGCATCCTGTGCCGCGAATCTGCCGTGATCTGCGGCATCCCTTGGTTCGACCATTGTTTTCATGAGGTCGACCCCAGCATCCAGATCGAATGGCTGGTCTCAGAAGGCGATCAGGTCACGGCCAACCAGACCTTGTGCCACATCTCCGGCAAGGCGTGCGCCCTGCTCACTGCCGAGCGATGCGCGCTGAACTTCCTGCAGATGCTTTCAGGCACAGCCACCGCCACGCGCCGTTATGTCGACGCGATCGCGGGCACTGGAAGCCGCATCCTCGATACCCGCAAGACCCTGCCCGGTCATCGTCTTGCTCAAAAATATGCCGTGACGGTCGGTGGCGGGCTCAACCAGCGCATCGGCCTTTATGACGGTATCCTCATCAAGGAGAACCACATCGCCGCCGCGGGTGGCATCACGCAGGTATTGGCCGCGGCGAGCACCCTGCATCGCGATGTCTCCATCCAGATCGAAGTGGAATCGCTGGATGAACTTGCTCAGGCATTGGCGGCAGGCGCCAAGCTGATATTGCTGGACAATTTCAGCCTGGAGCATCTGCGCAAAGCGGTCGAGATGACGTCAGGGCGCGCTGTTCTCGAAGCTTCGGGCGGGATTACCATAGACAATGTCCGGGAGATCGCGCTGACGGGAGTCGATCGCATCTCGATCGGCAGCATCACTAAGCATGTCACCGCTATTGACCTGTCGATGCGATTCAATCCATGAACTTACCAGCGGAAAGAGACTTGAGCAGATGACCAAATCGGCCGCCATCGCCAATCCGGCGCAGGGGAAACTTACGCTAGGCGATGTGCTGCGCCTGCTGGTCAACGATGGTCTGGTAGAAAAGGACCAAGCCGAGAAGCTCTACAAGGACCGTAAGCTCGACAGCTCCAATCTGCATCCTCTGATCGTGATCGCCGAGCAGAAATGGGAAGACCTCCGGACGCCCGGCAAGAAGCTGACGACGGAAGGCCTGACCATCTGGCTAGCCGCGCGCGCCGGCATCGAGTACTACCATATCGACCCATTGAAACTGGATGTGGGCTCGGTCGCCCAGGTCGTGTCCAAGGCATACGCAGAGCGGCTCAAGATCATGCCGATCAAGTCGGTGAATGGCGAAGTCACCATCGCCACCGCCGAGCCTTTCGTCAGGGAATGGATCCCCGACCTCGAACGCGTGTTGCGCATGAAGATCAAGCTGGTGATGGCCAATCCGCTCGATATCAACCGTTACCTGCCAGAGATCTATAACCTCGCCAACTCGATCAATCTGGCCAATAGCGCCAAAGCCGGACAGATCATCGGCGTGCAGAATTTCGAACAGCTGGTGGAACTCGGCAAAGACAAGAACCTCGACGCCAACGAACAACATGTGGTGAACATCGTCGACTGGTTGTTCAAATATGCCTTCGAACAACGTGCCAGCGACATCCATTTGGAACCGCGACGTACTGTCGGCTTCATGCGATTCCGCATCGACGGCGTACTGCATGAGGTCTATCAGCTGCCGAGCAACATCATGAACGCCATCACCAGCCGCATCAAACTTCTGGGGCGCATGGACATGGTGGAGAAGCGGCGTCCGCAGGATGGTCGCATCAAGACCTTGAGCGCAGACGGGGCGGAGATCGAGCTGCGTCTCTCGACCATGCCGACCGCGTTCGGCGAAAAGCTGGTGATGCGGATCTTCACGCCGGAGATCCTGGTGAAGAACTTCATCGAACTTGGCTTCTCCCAGGCCCAGTCGGAATTGTGGGATGGCTGGACCAAGAGTCCAAACGGCATCATTCTGGTCACCGGGCCGACCGGTTCCGGCAAGACCACCACGCTCTATTCCACCCTCAAGCATCTGGCGACGCCCGAAGTGAACGTCTGCACGGTGGAGGATCCGATCGAGATGGTGGAACCGGCATTCAACCAGATGCAGGTGCAGCAGAACATCGGACTCACCTTCGCCGATGGCGTCAGGACCTTGCTGCGGCAAGATCCTGACATCATCATGATCGGCGAGATCCGCGACGTACAGACCGCCGAAATGGCGATCCAGGCGGCACTGACTGGCCATCTGGTGCTTTCCACGCTGCACACCAACGACTCCCCCTCGGCCATCACGCGCTTGCTGGATCTGGGCGTCCCTTCCTATCTCATCCACTCATCGGTACTCGGCATCATGGCGCAGCGGCTGGTCCGCACGCTCTGCCCGAGTTGCAAGCAGCCCGCGGAGGTCTCGCAGACCAAGTGGGATGAATTGGTTGGCCCATGGAAGTTACCCAAGCCCAAATCGATCTGCGCACCCGTAGGCTGCCTGGAATGCCGCATGACCGGCTATCGCGGACGCAGTGGCATCTATGAAATGCTCAACATCAGCAATGACTTGAAGAAGCTCATCACGCCCGACGCCGACCTGTCGAAACTGAGAGCCCTCGCGCACAAAGAAGGCATGCAACCCCTGATGATCAACGGCGCAGAAAAGATCGCCGCCGGGCTGACCACGATCGAAGAATTGATCAAAGTCGCACCCCCACCATTCGACTGAGGCCGCATTTCAAAAATAACATCAAAATTACAGTCACCTAGGGTGATTGACCTTGACCAAAGAGACTCAAACAGTTAGTGTTCTGGGTTCTCAATTTATCACCCACTCAAGCACTATTTATGGACGACCGCACTCCCCAAATCTCGGGCGCTGAAATTCTCATCCGCTGTTTGCAAGAAGAGAACGTCAAGTTCGTCTTCGGCTATCCAGGGGGTGCCGTCCTGAACATCTACGACGAGATATTCAAGCAGAATCATTTCAAGCATGTGCTCGTCCGTCATGAACAAGCTGCTGTGCACGCAGCTGACGCCTATTCGCGCGCGACCGGTGAAGTCGGCGTCGCCCTGGTGACTTCTGGCCCAGGCGCGACCAACGCCGTGACCGGCATCGCCACCGCTTACATGGATTCGATCCCCATGGTCATCATCAGTGGCCAGGTACCTACGCCAGCTATCGGCATGGACGCGTTCCAGGAAGTCGACATGGTCGGCATCACCCGCCCCTGCGTGAAGCATAATTTCCTGGTGAAGGATGTGAAAGATGTCGCATCGACCATCAAGAAAGCGTTCTACATCGCCGCCAGTGGTCGCCCAGGTCCGGTCGTCGTCGACATCCCCAAGGATGTGACCGCGCTGACCGCAGTCTTCGATTACCCGAAATCGGTCGAGATGCGTTCCTACACGCCTGTCATCAAGGGTCACTCCGGCCAGATCAAGAAGGCCGTCAAGCTCATGCTGGAAGCCAAGCGCCCGATGGTCTACACGGGTGGTGGGGTCGTACTGGGCGATGCTTCGGAGATGCTGGTGAAGCTGGTCAGGGAACTCGGCTTCCCGATCACGAACACCCTCATGGGCCTGGGTGGTTACCCTGCGACCGATAAGCAGTTCCTCGGCATGCTGGGCATGCACGGCACCTACGAGGCCAACATGGCCATGCAGGAATGCGACGTACTGGTCGCCATCGGCGCACGTTTCGACGACCGCGTCATCGGCAACCCACAGCACTTCTTCAACAAGAACCGCACGATCATCCATATCGACGTCGATCCATCATCGATCTCGAAACGCGTCAAGGTCGATGTGCCTATCGTAGGCCACGTCCAGTCCGTCCTGGCCGAGATCAACGAATTGCTGCAAGCGGACACCAAGCGTCCGGAAGCGGCATCGCTCAAGACCTGGTGGGAGCAGATCGAGGCCTGGCGCAGCCGCAAGTGCCTCACCTATGCGAAGAGTACCGAAGTCATCAAGCCGCAGTATGTGGTCGAGAAGCTTTGGGAAGTCACCAAGGGCGATGCCTTCATCACGTCTGACGTCGGTCAGCACCAGATGTGGGCGGCGCAGTATTACAAGTTCGACAAGCCTCGTCGCTGGATCAACTCCGGCGGTCTCGGCACCATGGGCGTCGGTCTGCCGTATGCGATGGGCGCACAACTGGCCCATCCTGAAGCGCAGGTCGCCTGTATCACCGGTGAAGCTTCGATCCAGATGTGTATCCAGGAGCTTTCCACCTGCAAGCAGTTCCATCTGCCGGTCAAGGTGGTGAACCTGAACAACCGCTATATGGGCATGGTGCGCCAATGGCAGGAATTCTTCTACGGCAACCGTTACTCAGAATCCTATATGGATGCGCTGCCTGATTTCGTCAAGCTGGCTGAGGCATATGGCCATGTCGGCATGAAGATCGAAAAGCCTTCCGATGTCGAAGCCGCCCTGAAGGAAGCCTTCAGTCCGGCCCTGAAGGAACGCATGGTGTTCATGGACTTCATCACCGACCAGACCGAGAACGTCTTCCCGATGGTGCCGAACGGCAAGGGCCTGTCGGAGATGATCCTGGCCGAAGAACTCTAAGCAGAACAACAAGACGGACCCAACTATGAAACACATCATCTCGCTGCTGATGGAAAACGAGTCCGGCGCGCTTTCCCGCGTCGCCGGCCTGTTCTCGGCACGTGCCTACAACATCGAATCCCTGACAGTGGCGCCGACTGAGGACGCCACCCTGTCACGCATGACCATCGTCACCTCCGGATCGGAAGATGTGATCGAGCAGATCATCAAACAGCTCAACAAGCTGGTCGATGTGGTCAAGGTCCTCGACCTCAATGACGGTCGCTACATCGAACGTGAACTGATGCTGGTCAAGGTCAAGGCCACCGGCCCTTTCCGCGAAGAGATGAAACGCATGAGCGATATCTTCCGCGGTCGCATCATCGATGTCGCTGACGGCAGCTACACCATCGAACTCACCGGTTCCGGCTCCAAGCTCGACGCCTTCCTGGAAGCGCTGGACAAGGCTGCGATCCTCGAGACCGTGCGCACCGGCGCCTCAGGCATCGGCCGCGGCGACCGTATCCTCAAGATTTGATTTTTTAAAGATTCGCACTGAAAGGTAGAACATGAAAGTTTATTACGACAAAGATGCTGACCTCTCCATCATCAAGAAGCTCAAGGTCACCATCGTGGGTTACGGCTCCCAGGGCCATGCCCACGCCGCCAACCTGAAGGATTCCGGCGTCAAGGTCACCATCGGTGCACGCAAGGACGGCAGTTCCTACGCCAAAGCGGAAAAAGCTGGTCACGATGTGAAGGATATCGCTAAGGCCGTGAAGGATGCCGACGTCGTCATGATCCTGCTGCCGGATGAGACCATGGCTGGCATCTTTGAAGCTGAAGTCGCACCTAACCTGAAGAAGGGCGCTGCACTGGCCTTCGCTCACGGCTTCAACATCCACTACAACCAGATCGTGCCACGCAAGGATCTGGACGTGATCATGATCGCCCCCAAAGGCCCAGGCCACACCGTGCGTTCCGAATACCTGAAGGGTGGCGGGGTACCTTCGCTGATCGCTGTCTATCAAGACGCTTCCGGCAAGGCCAAGGACATCGCCCTGTCGTATGCTGCAGCGAATGGCGGCACCAAGGGTGGCGTCATCGAGACCGACTTCCGTGAAGAGACCGAAACCGACTTGTTCGGCGAACAGGCGGTCCTCTGTGGCGGCGCAGTCGAACTGGTCAAGGCCGGCTTCGAGACGCTCGTGGAAGCTGGCTATGCCCCTGAAATGGCTTACTTCGAGTGCTTGCACGAGCTGAAGCTGATCGTCGACCTGATGTACGAAGGCGGCATCGCCAACATGAACTACTCGATCTCCAACAACGCTGAATACGGCGAATACGTCACTGGCCCCAAGGTCATCAACGACGAATCCCGTTGGGCGATGAAGGAAGCACTCGCCAACATCCAGAACGGCGAATACGCCAAGAAGTTCATCCTGGAAGGCCGCACCAACTATCCAGAGATGACTGCGCGTCGTCGTCTGAACGCCGCACATCCTATCGAGCAGGTAGGCGGCAAGTTGCGCGCGATGATGCCTTGGATCAGCAAGAACAAACTGGTCGACCAATCCAAGAACTAAGCTGCTTATTGGCAACCGCAGTGAGAAGGGGCAAGGCGTCTGACGTCCTGCCCCTTCTGTCTTTAATGGCTATAATGCCCCATCATTTCTGAAAGACGCGCGTGCTCGATCGCCTTTTCGTATTCATTCAATACCTGTTGCCCAAGCAAGCCATCACGGTGTTCGCCGGCAAAGTCGCGAACGCACATAACGGCAGGATCACTGCGCTGATCATCCGCTGGTTCATCGGTCGCTATGGGGTCAACATGCAGGAGGCTGCCGCTACCGATATCGCGAGCTATGCGACATTCAACGATTTTTTCACACGCGCGTTGCGCGACGGCGTAAGACCACTCGCTGACGCCAGGTTCATCTGCCCAGTGGACGGCGCGATCAGCCAGTTCGGTGAGATCGACTCAGACCAGATCTTCCAGGCCAAAGGGCATCATTACAGCACCACGGCCTTACTCGGCGGCGATCGGGCGCTGGCCGATCGATTCAAGGACGGCACATTCGCCACCATCTATCTCAGCCCTAAGGATTATCACCGCATCCACATGCCTTGTGACGGCAGACTGAAAAGTATGGCCTACGTGCCAGGTTCGCTGTTCTCAGTGAACCCGGCAACGGCTGCAGGCATCCCGGGATTATTTGCCCGGAACGAGCGTGTGGTATGCGAATTCGAGTCGGATTTCGGCCCGTGGATACTGGTATTGGTCGGCGCAACCATCGTCGGTAGCATGGCGACCGTTTGGCATGGCGTCGTCAACCCGCCTCGCAGCGACGTAATCAGCACCTGGCAGTATGAGGATCAGGATATCCGCCTCAGTAAAGGTGAGGAGATGGGAAGATTCTTGCTTGGCTCGACCGTTGTCCTGTTATTCCCCAAGGATACGCTCATGTTCGATCCAGCATGGCAAGCGGCCAAGTCCGTCAAACTTGGCGAAGCGATGAGCAGCGTTTGAACTTGACCCGGAAATCAAAAAGGCAGACACAAGTGTCTGCCTTTTTGATTTAGCTGTATGGATCGCAAATCAGGTACCGGGATAAGGATGGGCCGCAGTGTGTGCCTGACGAGGTTTTTGCCCCCGCTCATGATGCAGATGGCTGGCGAGTTCATTGAGCGCCAATCTGTAAACGTCGCGTTTGAACTCGATCACATGCTCCATCGGCACCCAGTAATCGCTCCACCGCCAGGCATCGAATTCCGGATGTTCGCTAGCGCGCAACGATACATCACAATCGCGACCCACCATGCGCAAGAGGAACCATATCTGCTTCTGCCCTTTGTAACTGCCTCGCCATTCACGTTTGATCCAGTTAGTGGGTACGTCGTAACGTAACCAGTCGCGGGTGCGTCCCAGGATCTTCACGTGTTCAGGACGCAAGCCGATCTCTTCCATCAATTCCCGATACATGGCTTGTTCAGGGGACTCTCCCTGCTTGATGCCGCCTTGGGGGAATTGCCAGGAATGTTCGCGAATGCGCTTGCCCCAGAACACCTGATTGCGGGCATTACATAAGATAATCCCTACATTCGGGCGATATCCATCGCGATCTATCATCACAAGAAAACCTGTTAAATTTTATGCAATTTTTTCATACTTCAGTGCCGATTGAAAGCCGGATGCGTTTCCCTGAAAGAATAGGGTCCGGTTTCAGCCGATATTGACCGTGTTTAACAACGGCACTTATACTGTCAAGTCAACGAACACGCCTTTTCGCACGTTTCACCTCACACGTACCCTTCATTTTTCAGTAAGCGATCATTGAACACTTTTCGTCAATTTCTGTTGTTATGCTTTTGCTCATTCAGCCTCGCTGCAAATAGTTGGGCCGGCAGCTATGCCTATATCACCAATCAAGGCAGCAACGACGTGTCGGTGATCGATACTGCGGCCCATCAGGTCGTAGCGACGATCGAGGTCGGCATGGGGCCTGTTGGCGTTGCCACATCCGCCTCGCTTGGTCAGGTTTTCATCTCGAATGTCGATAGTCAGACGATTTCCGTGATCGATACTGGATCGAATCAGGTCATCCATGAGATTGCCGTTCCCGGCTCCCCCGTGGGCCTCGCACTCTCTCCAGACAGTAAAAAGCTCTATGTGGCCGATTGGTTCGCCGACAAGGTGCTGGTGGTGGATACATCTACGTTGAGTGTTGAACGATCGATCTCGGTAGGCAAAGCGCCTGCGGGTCTGATCGTCAGTCAGGATGGCGGATCACTGTATGTCGCGAATCGCGATAGTGACGATGTCGCCGTGATCAACACCTCCACCATGCAAGTGGAACGTCGCATCGCTGTCGGCTCGCATCCCTTCGGACTCTCACTATCACGGGATGGATCGAAACTTTTCGCCGTCAACGTGCAGGACGACAGCGTATCCATCATCGACACCCGCACGAGTCAGTTGACAACGATCAAGGTCGGAGACCACCCCTACTGCGCGACACCGAGCCGGGATGGTAAAAGGCTGTTCGTCACGAACACCCAATCCGCGAGCGTGTCTGTGATCGATATTCCCTCCCGTAAAGTGGTGAACACGATCGCCGTAGGTGAATACCCCGAGGGAATCAACTATGATGCAGCCTCGGATCGCATTTTCGTCGCCAATTGGTTCGACGATACCGTTTCAGTGATCGACGCCTCTAACAATCAACTAATCGCAAGCGTCAAGACAGGCTCCAAGAGCCGCGCTTTCGGCCAGTTCATTCTCGAGACTGCGCATTGATAAGAGTCCAGCAGGATTCAGTTTTTTGTTTATTCAACAATGGAGAAACTCGCATGAAAAAGTTATTCGCTCTCTTGGCTATCGCGCTGATGCCACTGACCGCCGCAGCCCATGGACCGTCACCGCAAAAGGTCGAGAAGTCGGTCACCATCAAAGCTGAACCAGCGAAGGTATGGGCGCTCGTGAAAGATTTCGGCAATATGCAGAAGTGGCACCCGGCAGTGGCCAACACAAAGCTTGAAAAGAAGGGCGACGACACCTATCGCCTGCTGACGCTGAAGGATGGCGGCACTATCTATGAAAAACTGCGTAGTGCCGATGATGGCGACATGAAGTTGAAATACGAGATCGTCGAAGGTTCGCTCCCGGTGGCTGACTATAACTCCTTCATTACCGTCAAGGCAGGCCCCGGTGCTGGCGAGACCACCGTCACCTGGGTGGGGCGCTTCTATCGCGTCTACAAGCTTAACCCACCGATCCCAGCTGGCCAGGACGATGAGTCTGCAGTCAAGGCTGTGACTGGCGTCTACGACGCAGGCTTGGCTAACCTGAAGAAGGTTGCCGAGGGCAAGTAAGCCATCTCAGTCACACAGTGACAATTTTTGTCACTCAGAGCATCAAAAAAGCGGATCCCACATCCGCTTTTTTTTTGTTCCGCTATGATAGGCCTCACTAGCGATGCGCTATGTTTTTATGGCATGCGCTTTGCTTAGGATAGATTATGTATCTGTCATCTCGGCAGATACCGAACAACTTAATACAAGGGGTTTTAAAATGATGAAACAAGTTCAAAAGGGTTTTACCCTGATCGAACTGATGATCGTGGTTGCGATCATCGGTATTCTGGCTGCTGTCGCGATTCCTGCCTATCAGGATTACATCATCCGTGCCAAACTAGTTAAAGTTGCAGGGGCCGTTGATCCGATCAAGCTTGCTATCGCTGAATACGCCCAAGATAACGGCGGTTCCCTAGCTACTATTACTGCCAATCCATGGCTCAGTTTGGGCTTAGCTGCTACCGGTCCAACTTTGACCAACGAAGTGTCTGCAATTAGTGTTACAGCAGGTACTGGTGCAATCGTGGCAACAATGCAAAATATCAAGCCCACCACGATAAATGGGCAAACAGTGACTTGGTTACCAGTCATTGCTGCTGGTGCTACCCAAATGAGATGGCAGATAAGTACTTCCGCATCAGGAACTGATGCCACGCTAATTACGAAAACATTAAACAAGTAAACAAATTCGCCTAAAAGGCTCCTTCTATCAGGAAGGAGCCTTTTTATTGCCATTTATAACCTCTACTCTATAGATACTTCAGGCTAGAATTCGGTTCTATGCTAAGAATTCTGGACTACATGAACGACCGTCATCGTGGCGTCATCCTGCTGCTGCTAACGCTATCGGCGATTATTTATCTGCCCTTTCTAAACAGCCCTTTTTTTTTCGATGACTGGTTGTTTTTGTCATCTAAGTTCATGGAGTCTACATATTTCGACTCTGTACATTTAGACAGACGTTGGTTTTCGCTCATCACATTGAGCTGGACGTGGAGATTGTTTCTCGACAGTCCGCTACCGTTCCGACTAGGCAATTTGTTGTTACATGCCTCGAATGCAATCATGTTGTTCTATCTTTTGAAACAACTGCTTTTGAGGTCTTCACCCGAATCAACCCGGCATCAGGCCTTAATGTCTGCTTGTGTGGCCGCCATGATTTTTTGTGCACACCCTGTCGCCTCCTATGCAGTGGGCTACGTCGTACAACGAAGCATTCTCCTCGCCACGTTTTTTGTACTGGCCATGCATCTGAGTTACATAAGAGGGCTTCTAAGTGGAAAAGCTCACTGGTTCACTCTTACCGGTTTACTGTATTTCCTGGCCATTTTCTCCAAAGAACACGCAATCTTGGCAATCCTGTCCTTAGGCGCCATCACCATTCTGTACAGGAAGAAGATGAGCTGTGATCTCAAACGCGTTTTTTTGACTGGAGTCACCTGCCTCGCCATTGCGATATTACTGCTTTCAAGAACCCAGGGGATCATCGGTGTCAGCTATGAGGCTGACGCAAGTACGCTAATGAGCATGCAAGAGGTCGATATCAAGCATGTCGATGTACACCTCCTCAGCATCCTGACCCAGATGGGCCTTTATTTTAAGTATCTTTGGCTTTGGATCGTACCCAATCCCGCCTGGATGTCTGTGGATATACGAGAGAATATATTACTCAGCCTGGACTCATGGAGAGCATGGGTGGGGCCGATCGGTTTTCTTGCTTATGGCTTGATTGCAACAAGGTTTTTGTTTGCGACAGGGAATGTCGCCATGCTCGGCTGGGCGATGCTATTTCCATGGTTGTTATTCTGGGTGGAGTTCTCCACGGTTAGAATCCAGGAACCTTTCGTACTCTATAGAAGCTATCTTTGGTTCGTTGGTTTTGCCGGAATATTCTGCTATCTCGCTACACTCGTTCCGCCAAAAAGAATGATCCTCGCGAGTCTCGTGATCATCATGGGTCTGATCCCCATTTCATGGAATCGGCTCTGGGTCTATGCGGATCAATATCGTTTGTGGAACGATGCGGCGCAGTTGATTGAAGATGAGAATACGCCGGGCGCTGCGAGGATCTACTACAACCGAGGGAATGCAGAACTTGCTAAATCACAATGGCAACAAGCGATGCAGGACTTCCATAGGGTGATCCAGCACAACCCTGAAATGGAGGCTCCTTATAACAATCTTGGGATCATTCATTTCAATCTCGGTGATTACTCAATGGCGATCGGTTACTTTGATCAAGCGATCGCTCGCAATCCCTCTTTTGCTCAGGCCTATTTTGGGAAATCGGTCACATTAAAAAGACTGAATCAAGTCGATGCATCGAAGATTGCCATGCAGCGGAGCTGCGATCTTGGTCACTATGTCGCTTGCGCCGTGATTCAGGCACAAAGTGAATGATCAATTATTCCGAGTACCGCCTTCAAGCACTAAGGTCCTTAAACCGTGCTGCGTCAATATGAACGCTGCCGCCGAGCTACGGCGCCCTGTTTGACAGTAGACGATATATTGCTTTTGTGGGTCCAATGAACCGGCCAGACCGCGAATCTCGTTCAACGGCGCATTGATTGCGCCGGTTATATGATCGAACTTGAATTCTGAAGGGAAGCGCACGTCAAGCCAGACAGCCCCATCGCTGACCAAGCCTTCGGCCTCCTGTCTATTGACTTGGGAGATGAGTGGCGCTTTCAGTAGTTCGACGAAATCCCTCTTGTTGAGTCTTAGCAGTTTCCCGTCGGTTACCATGGTGATGGAGGCATTACGCTTATTGTCGGAAACCAGCGCTTCTTCACCGAAGGCATCGCCCTTCTTGAGTTCCGCCAATTTGACTGGCGGCTCGCTCGCATCGACGACGCG
>CABHOJ010000107.1 GCA_902168195.1 uncultured Methylotenera sp. | reverse complement strand
CCACCGAGATCTACACTATCCTCTTCGTCGGCAGCGTCAGATGTGTATAAGAGACAGGGTTTAGCTCATCGCTACCAATGCTAACAGTACAAGTGAGCACTGGAAAATCCCCAGTCATGAGTACTGATTGGACTTCTGCTGCGCCATGGCTAATGCAAAACGAATGGTATAAATTGATTTACTACCACATTGCTGATTCAATAAAACCAAGCGGAAATATCGCTCAACCTGCGTGTACTAATTGTCTGGTCATAAATAGAACATACCCAAATGGGAATCTAATTAGCACTTCGAATGTAGCAGGCGTATTAGTTTCGGTTGGCAAGGCGCTTCCTAGCACTGACGCGCAAATTGCCGTAGCTCAAGCACGACCGAATGCGTCACTCACAAATTACATGGATTCCACTTTGAATGTTCAGACTCAAGTACCAGAAACGTTCGAGCAAATATTGCCTTTGAAAAATACTTTTAACGATCAAGTGCAAATACTCCCATGATTAGAAAGATTTTAGGTGTTAATGCCGCAAAAGTCCGGGGGTTCTCTCTGGTCGAGATGGCTGTGGTGTTGGTGATTCTGGGGCTACTGATAGGTAGTTTGGTGCTTCCTTTGAGTGGGCAGCTTGATGCCAAAAGATATTCGGAAACTAGGCAAGAGCTGGAGAATATTAAATCCGCTTTGATAGGCTTTGCCGTGCTTTACGGCAGATTGCCTTGCCCGTCTTTGATTATCGATCCTACGGACGTGAATTATGGTGTTGAAATCACGCCCTGTACCGCCTTGGCTGCTGAGGGATATTTACCTTGGAAAACGCTGGGCATGAGTGAGACGGATGCATGGAACGGCTCTCGGATTGACGCCACAAGCCCAGGTTTATGGCGCTACCGCGTCAACAGCAATTTCAGCAGTGCAACGACCTTATTCACTATCAATACGGCGCCCAACACAGGTGAAAATCTGATTGTTAGGAATACGGCGGGTACTAATTTGACAACCACTACTGAAAATCCAGTTGCCGTGGTGTTTTCAGCAGGCAAGAACCTTGTTGCTGAAGGTGAGAATGCGGTATTCGAAGCAACGAATGGTTTATATCAATCCGATCTGCCATCAACGGTCTTCGACGATCAACTGATCTGGATCGGCCGACCCATGCTGATAAGCCGTATGGTCGCAGCCGGTAAATTACCTTAAGTAATCCCATGAACGACAACCAGCTTTTGCGTTACAGCCGGCACATCCTGTTGCCGCAGATCGGTTACGAAGGTCAGGAGAAACTCACCCAAGGCCATGCGTTGATTGTCGGGGCGGGCGGCCTTGGTTCTCCGGTTGCGCTGTATCTAGCGGCGGGCGGCGTGGGTCAGCTGACCATCTGCGATTACGACACGGTGGATATGACCAACCTGCAGCGGCAGATCATCCATACCACGCAGTCGGTCGGCATCAACAAGGCGGCTTCCGCGCAGCAGACGCTGCAGGCGATCAACCCGGAAGTCACCGTGCATACCATCCAGGAAAGATCGACCGAAGCGCAGTTCGAGGCATTGGCCGCCAAGGCCGATGTGGTGATCGATTGCAGCGACAATTTCAACACGCGTTATACCTTGAACCGCATCTGCGTGAAGTTGCGTAAACCGCTGGTGTCGGGCGCTGCGATCGGCTTCGAAGGGCAGGTGACGGTATTCGATCTACGTCACGACAGCAGCCCGTGCTATCACTGCCTGTTCCCGGACACGGGCGGCGAAGAAGGCATGCGCTGCGCGGAGAACGGTGTCTTCGCGCCGCTGGTGGGCATGATCGGCACTACGCAGGCGGCGGAAGCCATGAAACTGCTACTGGGATTGGGCGTGAGCCTCGAAGGACGTTTGCTATTGCTGGATGTGCAGGCGATGGAATGGCGCAGCATCAAGCTGAGCCGGGATCCATCATGCAAGGTCTGCGGCCATGCAGCTTGAGACAATCAAGCGCCACATGGCCACTGTCTGAGTCTTTAGTTCTTGCCGCCGGGACCCGCCAGGTACCAGGCGATCAGCCCCACCACTGGGAACAGGATCACGCCGACGATCCACAGCGCTTTCTTCAATGGTTCTGCACTGCTTTGTGCGATCTTGATGATGGCGTATATATCCGCGATCAGGATCAGAATTCCGATGAGGCTTCCCATGCTTGCTCCTTAGGTGGTTGGTAACTGGATCACTTGCCGCCGACCAGCGCCTTGACGGCGCTGACCACATCGCCCGGCATGACGACGATCTTGCTGTTGGCGGAATTCGACATCTTCTGCAGCGCCTGGATGTAACGGTCGCCGAGCAGGAAGGTCGCAGAGCTGTTGTTCTCTTTCACCGCTTCCGAGATCAGGCGGATGGATTCCGCCGAGGCCTTGGCGGCCACCTCTTGCGCCTCGGCGTCCTTGCGGGCGGCTTCGAGACGCGCTTCGGCGTTGAGGATCAGCGATTGTTTCTCGCCCTCGGCGCGTGTCACCACGGCCACCCGTTCGCGTTCAGCGGATGCCTGCTGTTCCATGGCGTGCTGCATGTTCTGCGAGGGCTTGATGTCCTGGATCTCGACCGATTTCACCGTCAGCCCCCAATCCGCCGCTTCGTCGGCGATGGCCGCTTTCAGTTCGGCCTTGATGCGGTCGCGCGAGGTCAGCGCGTGGTTGAGATCCATGCCGCCGATGATGGAACGCAGGTTGGTCTGCACCATGTTGCGCATGGCTTCATGGAAGTTCTCGATGCCGTAGACGGCGCGCTCGATGTTGCTGACTTTGATGAAGGCCACGGCATTGGCGAGGATCACCGCGTTATCCTTGGTGATGACTTCCTGTTCCGGGATATCGAGGATGATGTCCTTGGTGGTGACCTTATAGCTCACCTTGCTGAAGATCGGGTTGATGACGTGCAGGCCCGGGCCGAGCACGGCGCTGAACTTGCCTAGCCGCTCCACCACCCATTCCTCGCCTTGCGGCACGATACGGATACCTTTCCAGATCAGGATGACGACCGGGATCAGTAATACGAAGGTGAATTCTGTCATGTGAGTTTCCCCTGGTTAATGTGTGTCGGATAGTTTCTGTACGCGCATGGCGTTGCCTTCCACGCGGACGATGGCGGCATCTTCGCCCACCGCGATCTCATGGTCGGCGATAGCCATCCACTCACGGCTGCCCATGACGCCCTGTGGAAAGACGATCTTGCCGTTCTGGCGGGGGCTGACGGTCTCGGTGACGGTGCCGACGCGGCCTACCTCATCGCCTTGCGACTGGCCGATGCGCAGGTCCGCGCCTTCTTTCTTGTAATGCAGTTTCCAGATGGCGAGCGAGCTCAGGGATAAGGCGGCGAACATCACCAGTTGCACGCTGAGCGGCAGGTTCGGCAGGATTATCAATGCCAGGCTCACGCACAGCGCAGCGATGCCGAACCAAAGTATGTAGA
>CABHOJ010000106.1 GCA_902168195.1 uncultured Methylotenera sp. | reverse complement strand
CCGGAAGGTATGGGGCCGGGAAGCGCGGGTTGTGCACCCCCCGGTCATGGTCGATGCCTTCACACCTTCCGGCCAGATTTCCGACCGCTACCTCTGGGCCAGCCAAATGACCCCCTACAAGCGGGCGGATATCGCCCTAGAAGCCTTCAATCGCCTTGGTGTCCCCGCATTGATGGTGGGGGATGGCGAGATGTTCAAATTCATCTCTGCCAATGCCGGCCCGAACGTGGAAGTGCGCAAACGCCTGTCATTCCAGGAACTCAAGGAAGCCTACGCAACCTGCAGGGCTCTCGTGTTCACGCCTGAAGAGGACTTCGGCATCGTCCCCGTCGAAGCGAACGCCAGTGGCCGCCCGGTCATTGCCTATGGTCACGGCGGCGTCACAGACTCAATTCTGGACGGGAAAACCGGGCTGTTCTTTCAGGAACAGACCGTTTCCGCTCTCTGCGAAGCGCTGCAGCGTTTTGACCAGTGGCTGCCCACCTTCCAGCCTGAAGACGCCATTCACAACGCACGCCGTTTCGCGCCGGAAGTGTTCGACAACGGCATTCTGGACGCACTCCGGTCATACCGCCCGATTGGCGAGTTCGCCTGAAGCTGCGCCTTACAAGCCTAGGAGAAATCATGATGCTACGCGCGATCGCTCTCATCCTCGGCGCTTGCCTGACCGGATGCACGACGGCAGCTTCCAACGAATTGCCAAGCGTCAACGTTGTGCAATATCGCCTTGCCCCCGGGGATCGGATCAAGATCGAAGTCTTTCGCGAGAAAGATCTCTCGGGAGAATATGTCATCAACGATGAAGGCCTGATCGGGCTGCCAATGGTCGGCAATGTAACGGCGGCAGGAAAAACCCCTGCCGAACTGCGCAGCGAACTTACTCGACTTTTCGGCACTGAATATGTCCGCGACGCGAAGATCACGCTCGACCTTGTCAGCTATCAGCCAATCTATATACTTGGTGAAGTTCATAAGCCGGGGGAATATACATATTCCGAAGGCATGTCCGTATTCGCTTTGATCGCGAAAGCTGGCGGCTTCACCTATCGGGCCAATGAGAAAATGGTCTATATCCGCCATTCCCGAGAGGGCGCGGAACAGTCCTATCCTCTCTTATTCACGACGCTCGGTTTCAGGCCCGCTCTGGGCATTTGCTGCCGCTGGCGGTGTTGCGCGGACGACCGGCATCGCTGGCGTTTGTTTCACCGCGATCGGATTGATGGGCTTTTCGGGTTGAAGGGCTGGGCTCGGAGTTCTGCGGCGCTGCCGCATGGGCTACGTCGGCGCAGGCTTGAGCCGAAGAACGAGGGCGCGGAACAGGTCGGCATCCGGACAGGCCGAAGCGAAGGCAATGCGGATGCGGCTAGCACTTTCTACGACGCGCGCAGCGACCTTGAGCAGCCGCAGGCGCAAGGTTGTAAACTCGGCGCTTGCCAGAGCAGTGGTCCTGGGCATCACCTGCTGGATGCGCCATAGCAGCCAGTAGGCGGCAGTGTGCAGGATCAGGCGCATCTGATTGGCATTGGCCGAGCGGCACGAGGTGCGATCACTGGCCAGCTGGGCCTTGTGCCGCTTGATCAGGTTCTCGGCCTGCCCGCGCGCGCAGTAAAGCGTATCGTAGATGTGCTCGGCTGAGGCCCCGGTCAGCGACGTGACGACATAGCGGATGTCCATGCCCAACGTGCTGGCCTCGATCCGTGCAACGACGCGACGCTGGCACTTCCAGGTCTTTGCCCCATAGCGGGTCTCTGCATAGTTGCGCAGGACGGGACACTGACGCTGGGCGCGCTTGACCGCGCAGGCATCGGCGACCGCAACAATGGCGGGATCGGCGCGCAGCGCTGCATTGGTGGGCAGGCCGAACACGTAATCGACGCGGGTCGCATCGCAGTAGGCCATGACCTCGGGTCGACCATAGTGCCCGTCGCCGCGGATGGTGATGTGAGTATCGGGCCAGTTACGGCGCAGGTGACGCACCAGGCGTCGGATGTGCCCCGCCGCCTCTTTTCCAGAAGGCGTCTTGCCCGTGCGCAGCAGCATGGCCACCGGCCTGCCGGTCGCGGTGTCGTAGATATGGATCGGTAGGAAGCAGCGCTCCCCATGATGCCCGTTCCAGAACGAGAGCTGTTGATAGCCATGCACGACGTCGCACGTGTCGTCGATATCCAGCGTGACCGCTGTCGGTGGGGCGGGATAGCTGGCGCAGTAGATGTCGATCATCGCGGCCATCATGCTGGCCAGTTCGCGCGTAGTCGGTGCATTTTCCCACCGGCTCATCGTCGGTTGGCTGGCCAGCCCCGCGCCCGATTCCGGCAGCTTGCCGAGCGCCAGGCGGAAGCCTGGATCGTCGCGCAGAGCATCGAGATCATCGGCATCCTCATAGCCGCACGCGATCGCGAACACACGGGCACGCAGAATGTCATCCAGGCGATGGATCACCCGCGCCGGATCGCGCGGATCGGCAATACAAGCCGCCAGGCGCTGGCAAATCCCCATCGCGCGCTCGGCCTGTGCAAGCAGTAGAACACCGCCATCCGAGGTAAGCCGGCCACCGTCGAACGCAGCTGTTATTTTCTTGCGGCCGACTGCTGGGAATCCAAATGAGCTTGCGATATCGTCGTTCATGGCGGGTGTGGCCTGTGGCATTTTCTGCCCTGCGGCAGGTTCGGCTTAGACACCCAGTTCCTAATTCAGATCAGAGGCTTACGCCACTCCCGCCAACCCTTCAGGACACTTTTGGTGAATAAGGCGGGCTATAGGCTTACAAGCGGCGCAGCGGTTCTTCCCGGCGACACGATCCGGATCGAACAACGCTTCTTCTGATATTCAGACCAAGGCCGCACCCTTTATGCCAGACAAGATCGAGCGCGTGGTTCTATTCCACGATTACAGCGAAGCGCTGGGTGGTGCTTCCTATCTTGTGCAGGTTCTGATCGAAGAACTCCGTAGCCGTGACGTACCCGTCACCTTCTTCGCGGGAGACACCGGCACGAATTTCGGCAGAGATGATGTCGAGTTCATCCCGCTGAACGGGAAGTCCCTGCTGGACCGCTCCACGATAGGCGCCTTGACGAAAGGCCTTTTCAATCCGCCATCACTATTTCGTGTACGAGACTGGATACGGGAAAACGATACGCCGGGGACGATCTATCACGTTCATGGCTGGACGAAAATTCTGTCCCCCGCAGTGTTCGGCGCTCTTCGCGATGTATCGCAGCGCGTGATTCTGCATGGACACGATTACTTCAACAGCTGCCCCAACGGAGCCTTGTTCAATTATGTGACTGAGCAGGACTGTTCGCTTACCCCACTTTCGGCGGCATGCCTCAGCTGTCGGTGCGATAAATCATCATACGCACACAAGCTCTGGCGCTCAGGCCGGGAGGCTGTCCGGCGAGTGCAAACGGTAGGTGCGAATGCTAATCGCATGTTACTGATCCACCCTGGCCAGGCCCGAAATTTCGCACTTGGTCACTGGCCTGCCGAGAAATTGGTCGCGGTGCGAAACCCCGTCACCCCCCTTGCACCCCAGCGCATCGAGGCGGAACGAAACAACGGGATCATCTACATTGGCCGAATATCAGCCG
>CABHOJ010000105.1 GCA_902168195.1 uncultured Methylotenera sp. | reverse complement strand
GACACCCTTGTCCGTGTCTGCCGGTTTGCTCTTCATGCGGTCGAAACGATAGAAGACATCACTCGCCACCTCGGCGAGATGGGCGACACGCCACTCGATGCTATGCTTCTTGACCGTAAGTTCAGCGAGAAAGCTAGCCACATCGGCCGCGCCGGAATTACTGAGCGCCTTCAACGAAGCACGCACGGCCTGACGATATTCACGCTCGCCGAACTCGCGTTCCTTACCGAGCCCGACCAGCAGTACGCGATCTGTCATGGTGCCCGGCACGCTGTGCAACAGCAAGGTACTGCCCAGCTTGCCGCTCATATCCCCCCGGCGGAGGATGCCGGCAAGGTATCCGGAAGAGGCCGTATCGATCGCCGCAGCGGCATAAGACTGTTTACGGCCTTCGTACACGCCGACGATCACGCAGTCGTTGCGTTGTTTTTCCGGATTACCGTTTTTTATGCTAAATTCCATTCAAATTGCCCTTTCGACTGATCTTGCTGAATTATCCTGCGTTTTCGTCCCAAGTCAAAACTGCCTGACCAGAGCCCATGCTATTTAAAAAATCCCTGCTGCAAGAACTGGTGAGCACCGCCATCGGCGCTTTCCTGATTCTGCTGGGGATCGTCATCGCACAACGTGTGGCTTATTACATCGGTGTGGCCGCCAAAGGTAGCCTGGCCAGTGATGCCATCAACACTTTGTTGGGTTTCAGCATGTTGAAGTTCCTTCCCATGCTGCTTTCGCTGACATTATTCCTTGCGGTGCTCTTGACCCTCGCCCGTTGGCACCGAGATAGCGAGATGGTCGTCTGGTTCAGTTCCGGAAAAGGCATCGCCAGCTGGGTGCGTCCGGTGCTCACCTTCGCTTTGCCCGTCATCATCGTCATCGCCTTCCTGAGCCTGTTCGTGACGCCATGGGCGACCCACAAGGGTGCCGATTTCCGTGACCAGTTGAAGAGCCGGGACGAACTGGCTTCCATCAGCCCTGGCGTATTCAAGGAATCAAGGAGCGCCGACCGGGTGTTCTTCGTCGAGAGTTTCGACGAACTCGGCAACGTGGTGAAGAATATCTTCGTACAATCGGTCCAGCACCAGAAACTGGGCATCATCGTCGCAGCACAGGGACACCGCGAATCCGCCGCCAATGATGACAGCTTTCTGGTGATGCAGAACGGCCGTCGCTACGAGGGTAAACCCAACACGCCGGAATTCTCGACCACGGAGTTCGAGCGCTACGCGATCCGTATCGAACCGGCCGAGGTCAAACAGGAGCCGCCGAGCACGCAATCCAAGTCCAGCATGGAGCTGTTGCAGAACCATAGCAACGACAGCAATGCCGAGATCCAGTGGCGGCTGGCGATCCCGATCTCCGCCTTCGTGCTGGTGCTGCTCGCTATCCCGTTGAGCTTCGTCGACCCTCGTTCGGGGCGCTCGGCCAACCTCATGATGGCGCTACTGATCTATGTCATCTACAACAACCTGCTGAGCATCATGCAAGCCTGGCTGGCACAAGGCAAGCTCAGTCCGATGGTCGGCCTGTGGCCGGTCCATGTCTTCTTCCTGGTGCTGACCTTCTACATGTTCTACCGGCGCCTGTTCCTGCTGCCGATGATCCCCAGGTTGTGGTTCAAATGAAGATCCTGCATCGCTACATCGCGGACGAGATCATCTCCAGCATCATGCTGATCATGCTGGCGCTGCTGGCCATGTTCTCTTTCTTCGACCTTATCCAGGAACTGGAAAGCATAGGCAAAGGCACGTACGGCATCGGCAAAGTGCTGCTGTTCGTATTGTTGAGCGCGCCCGGGCATGTCTACGAGGTGGTGCCGGTGGCAGTACTGGTCGGCACCATGTATGCGCTCGGTCAACTGGGACGCCATTCGGAACTGATCGTGCTACGGGTCAGCGGTGTCTCGGTATTGCGGATCGCCGCTTCGTTGTTACGGATCGGCCTGATCTTCGCGCTGGTGACCTTCGTCGTCGGCGAACTGGTCACGCCGTTCAGCGAGAAAACGGCGCAGCGCATGCGTATCAAGGCTACGGATTCCGTCGTATCGCAGGATTTCCGCTCCGGGCTATGGGTGAAGGACGGCAATAGTTTCGTCAACGTCGAGGACGTGCTGCCGGATGCCGGCCTGCTCAACATCCATATCTACGAGTTCGATCCCAGTTTCCGCTTGCGCTCGATCAGCAACGCCGAAAGCGGCCGTTTCGACGGCAAGCACTGGAATCTCGATAACGTCACGCAGACCCTGTTCGATGAGCGCAAGACCCGCTCCTATACGTTCCCGCAGGCCAACTGGCAATCCCTGATCCGACCCGAGTTGCTGAACGTGTTATTGGTGGTACCGGAAAAGATGTCTGCCTGGAACCTGTATTTCTACATCCACCACTTGAGCGCTAACAAGCAGAAGACTTCGCGCCATGAGATAGCACTCTGGTCGAAGATGGTCTATCCGCTGGCCTGCATGGTGATGGTGGTCCTGGCCTTGCCCTTCGGTTTCCTCCACCAGCGATCTGGCGGCGCCAGTGCCAAGATCTTCGCCGGGATCATGCTGGGAATCGTCTATCAGGTGATGAACCGGGTGTTCGTGCACTTGGGGCTGCTCAACGACTGGTCGGCCCTGCTCAGTGCGGTAGTCCCGACGCTGCTGTTCCTGATCGCCGGGATCTTCATGCTGTTCTGGGTGGAACGACGTTAAGGCTTGCCGGATGTAAGGCCTAGCCTGGTACCTACCAGACGGTCATGCAGGAACAAGCCTTCCCGATCCAGCAACGCCCAGACCAAACCTGCGCCGAAGAACAAGAGTCCTGCAGTCGCTGCGATATACCGCAGCAGCGCCTGACGCAAGGTCACTTGCCCGCCGTGATAATCCACCAGCTTGATGCGCCAGGTCTGCATCGCCAGCGTCTGGCCCCCATGGGTCCAGTACCAGATGAAATACCCACCGATAGAAATCCACAGCAATCCTTGCAACGCCAGGCGAGACCCATGCTCGGCGACATTACCGAAGACCAGCGTGAAGAAGAACGTCACCACAAACAACAAGGCTGTCAGCAATACGCCGTCATAGGCCATGCTGGCCAGGCGCCTGAAAAAACCGGGGGAATCGAGGGGTGTAGCGGGGATCAAGACTGGATCAGGTGAGACAAGTCTGCGGCCGATATATCGAGAGGAATTTCATTCCGTCGCGGCGTCATCCGGGCCGTACATCTCCGGATTCTGCTTACGCCATTTGGCACGCTCTTCTTCCGGCAATTGACGATATTCTCGCCATTTTTTGCGGAACTCTTCTTTTTTCTCCGGCGGCAGCGCCTTGAACTGCTGGTAACGTTTACGCGCGTTCTCGCGTTCGAATGGGGTCATGCGGCTCCATTTATTGAGCCGTTTCTGCACACGCTCCTGCTGCTCCGGCTGCATCTTGGGGTAATCGCGGGTGATATCCAGCATCTTTTCGCGCTGCCAGGGTCGCAAGGTGTCCCACTCGGAGGATAGGGGTGCAAGGACTTTGCGTTGTTCGTCTGTGAGTTGCGACCAAGTGGGTTTCAACGCTTCATCCTGCGCCCATGCGGCACCGGAAACCATCCCGGCGAGCAGGATCAGAACTGCGACGTACGCTCTAACCATTCATCAAACCCTTTATCCAGATATGCTTCGGGCGGCAGATCGGAGGCGAGCAGGAAGGCATCGCCTTGTTCGTAGCCATCCTGTCCGACGAACTGCTGGGTCACGACAAACGCCAGCAGGACCGCGCCGCACATCATGGCGGTCGGCATAATGATGCGGTGTTGACTGAAATAGCCCATGAACATCTGTGTCAATCCCGCTGGACCGGCAACCGCAGCGCCTTGCGCATTCACCCTGGCGACTGCCGCATGGCGTGCGTCTTCCAGACGAACGGCGACCTTGGGGTCCAGCCGTTGCGTACTTTCATTCAGTAGTTCGACGATCTGTCGTGCGGTCTCTTGTTCGTGCTTCATCGCTCGTCTCCTGATATTCCGAGCCCCTGCTTGCTTAATCCTTGTTTCCCGAGGATGAGCGCCAGCGCATGCACGGCTCGTGAGCAATGCGTCTTCACGCTGCCTTCTGAGCATCCCATGATGGCAGCGGTCTCGGCGACATCCATTTCTTCCCAGTAACGCAGTACGAAGGCCTCGCGTTGACGCGTCGGCAATCTTTGCAGAGCCTGCTCGATTATAGCAATGGTCTGGCTGCGCTCAAGCTGCTCCATGGGCTGATTGGCCTCGTCATCCACCTGCAGGGTTTCCAGTGGATCACGATCCTCATCATCGTCGTTGCCGCTGCCGAACGAGGACAGCAGGCTGGTCCAGAGATTGCGCACCTTCTGCCTGCGCCAGTAGTCGCGCATGGTGTTCTGCAGGATGCGCTGGAACAGCATCGGGAACTCTGTGACTGGCTTCGCGGCATATTTTTCCGCCAACTTGAGCATGGCATCCTGCACGATATCCAGCGCGGCATGATCATCACGCACCGCATATGCTGTCTGCTTGAATGCCCGGCGCTCCACTTGGGCGAGAAAATCCGATAGTTCCTTTGCTGTTGCCATCCTGTGTCTGTCAAATCTGTGGCGATGATATGGGACCCCGCACGCACGGGGTGTTCGGGCTGAGTATAGCAGGTTTGAATTTTGTCCTAGCTTTCGCTTTTCGCTTACAATCCGTTGACGATTTACGGATTCCCTACAGGCAAACGATATGGCGAAGATTCTGTTACTGGCGATTGCCATTTGGCTACTTTACGCGGTGGTGAAACGCTATCTCAAAGGCGTATCGCAGCAGGACCCTGCGCCCGGGAATCCTGAAGACATGGTGCAATGCGCGCACTGCGGCGTGCACCTGCCCAAGAGCGAGAGCTTGCTCGTCGAGGATCGACCCTACTGCTGTGAAGCCCACAGCCTTCAGCACAAACCATGACCGCTGCGGTTGCCAGTCCTGACTCGGCACCTGCCAGGACCTACTGGCGCTCACTCAGTTATCTGGGGCTTTACCGCATCACCATCGCCCTGTTCTTCCTCGGCACGTACCTGTTCCTGGGTCAGGATATCTGGTGGTCCAATTACAACAGCAGACTCTACCTGGTGCTGTCCAGCAGCTATCTGTTCTTCAGCCTGTTCGCACTGGGCCTGACCTCGATCAAATGGCCGCAATTCAACCACTTGCTGACCCTGCAGATCAGCATCGATATCGTCTTCATCGTCAGCCTCATGTATTCGGTCGGCGGCATCAAGAGCGGCCTCGGCCTGCTACTGGTGGTCGCCATCGCCGCCTCCAGCCTGATCAGTCAGGGACGCCTCGCGCTGTTCTACGCGGCGCTCGCCAGCATCGCCCTGCTACTCGAACAATCGTATCGCATGCTCTCGCTGCAGGACGACGTCAACGACTACTCCCATGCGGTGATGCTGAGCCTGAGTTGTTTCGCCACCGCCTGGCTGGCCCACAGCCTGGCAAAGCGCTCGGACCAGAGCGAGGCGCTGGCCTCGCAACGCGGCATCGACCTGGAGAACCTGGCGCAGGTGAACGAGCTCATCACCCAGGAGATGCAGGATGGCGTGGTCGTCATCGATAAGGACTTCCGGCTGCGTCACCACAACCTGCAGGCGGAAGGCTTGCTCAAGCCTTTGCAGCCTGACTGGGAAGCGTCGCTCGTCGATCATTGCCTACCGGAACTGGCGCGCCTGATGCGGCAGTGGGTGGAGGACAGCCTGGAATCGAGCACTGTGAGACTGCAGGCCGAACAACGCGAACTCATCCTGCGTTTCATGCCCGTGGGTAACAACCGTAACCAAGGGGCGGTGGTCTTCATCGAAGACTGGAGCCAGATCCAGGCCCAGGCCCAGCAGATGAAGTTGGCAGCCCTCGGTAAACTGACGGCCAATATCGCGCACGAGATCCGCAATCCGCTCAGTTCGATCAGTCATGCCAGCCAGCTTCTGCAGGAAGACGAAGGCAAGGATCCGGCATCCGCCCGGATGCTGCAGATCATCGACGATAACGTGCAGCGCATGGATCTTATGGTGAAGGACATCCTGGAGCTGAACCGTCGCGACCGCACCCGGCAGGAGATGGTGCCGATCCAGGCCTTTCTGCAGGAGTTCCATGGGCAGTTCTGCCAGGTCGAAAAGATCCCCGCGCACGGCTTCGTGCTCGAGCTGGCAGGCGAAGCGTTGACCATCAACTTCGATCGCCGGCATCTCAACCAGATCCTGTGGAACCTGTGCCGCAATGGCTGGCGCCACAGCAAGCAAGGCGACAGCAGCCTGCGACTCAGCTTGCGCATCTCCCAGTTGAGCCATGGTGTGCTGCTGGAGATCGCCGATGACGGGCCGGGTGTGCCCCCCGATATGCGCCAGCATCTGTTCGAGCCCTTCTTCACGACGGAGAGCACCGGCACCGGCCTTGGTCTCTATATCGCCCGCGAGCTCTGCGAGGCGAACGCCGCCAGCATCCATTACACCGGCCATGATTTCGGCGGTTCCTTTACCATCCACATCAAACAAGCCCTACCATAGGCGAATCCATGACCCAGAAACTCTCTTGCCTGATCGTCGACGATGAAACAGATATCCGCGAACTGATCGCGCTGACCCTGGAGCGCATGGGCATCATCGCCGAGACTGCCAGCAACCTCGATGACGCGAAGCATCTGCTGAGCAAACGCCACTTCGCCCTCTGCCTCACCGACATGCGCTTGCCGGATGGCAACGGTCTGGACCTCGTGCGCTTCATCGGCCTGCATCATCCCGGCCTGCCGGTGGCCGTCATCACCGCGTATGGCAGCGCAGATAACGCGGTCTCGGCCTTGAAAGCCGGCGCCTTCGATTACTTGAGTAAACCCATCTCGCTCAAGCAGCTTCGGCCGCTGGTGGAATCCGCACTCAAACTGCATGACCACAATGCGCCGACCCAAGGCAGCCTGAAACTCATCGGCGAATCGAAAGCCATCCAGCAGGCACGCGCCATGATCGAGAAGCTCGCGCGCAGTCAGGCGCCGGTCTATATCAGTGGCGAGTCCGGCAGCGGCAAGGAGCTGGCGGCCCGGTTGATCCACCTCAACAGTTCGCGTAGCGACGGCCCCTTCATCGGCGTCAATTGCGGGGCCATTCCGGAGAACCTCATGGAAAGCGAGTTCTTCGGCTACAAGAAAGGGGCGTTCACCGGCGCCACGCAGGACAAGGTCGGCATGTTCCACGCCGCCAACGGCGGTACGCTGTTCCTCGACGAAGTCGCCGACCTGCCGCTGGCCATGCAGGTGAAACTGTTGCGCGCCATCCAGGAGAAGAAGGTGCGCATGGTCGGGGGAACGCAGGAGGAATCGGTCGATGTGCGCATCATCAGTGCCACGCATCGCAACCTGTCCGCCATGATGGAAGCAGGCCAGTTCCGGCAGGATCTCTACTACCGGCTCAACGTCATCGAACTGAAGATGCCGGCACTGCGGGAGATGCCGGAAGACGTGCCGGTACTCGCGCAGAATCTGCTGGAGAAACAATGCCATCAGCAAGGCGTGGCTGTACCCGCCATCAGCGAAGAGGTGCACCACATGCTCATGCGCTACAGTTTTCCGGGCAACGTGCGGGAGCTGGAGAACATCCTGGAGCGGGCGCTCGCCCTCTGCGACAGCAAGACCATCCAGTCCGAGGACATCCTGCTGAAGAGCCATATCCCGACCAAGATCCCCACAGATACTCAGGGGATGGCGCTGCCGGACTACCTCGAGAACATCGAAAAGCAGGCCATCCTCGAAGCCCTGCAGAAGACCAACCAGAACAAGACAGCCGCCGCCAAGTTGCTTGGGGTCAGCTTCCGCACACTGCGTTATCGCTTATCCAAACTGGGGTTGAGTAAAGAAGAGGTCGATTGAATCTTTTCGCGTTTTTCCGCTCATTACCTAGTGACCCAATTGAGCGATATGACGCGATGAAGACCCTCCTGAGCTTTTGCACCCTACTGACTGCCGCGCTGCCTGCATTGGCCCAACCGACCCAGGCGCAGCTGTTCGAATTGAACAACTCCATCGTCCAGGTCATCGTCGATCTCAACAACGGCAGGACCGGCAGCGGTTCCGGGGCCGTCATCGATCAGTTCCACGTCGCCACCAACTGCCATGTGCTGGCCGACAGTCGCGGCGTCGCCATCACCAAATTCCAGGATAACTACAATCCTTACGCCATCAAGGCCGACTGGAAGCACGACCTCTGCCTGCTGAAATTCAATTATGCCTTGCCTTTCAAGCCGGTCCCCATGCGCGACAGCGCCTCGCTGCAATACGAGGAACCGGTGTTTGCCATCAGCTACCCGAACGATACGCCGGTGCCACAACCTTCCTATGGCTCGGTGAAAGCCATCTATCCCTACGACGGCAGCGTCATCGTG
>CABHOJ010000104.1 GCA_902168195.1 uncultured Methylotenera sp. | reverse complement strand
CACTATCCTCTTCGTCGGCAGCGTCAGATGTGTATAAGAGACAGGTCCGGTAACATCATCGACCTGTGCCCGGTCGGTGCGCTGACCAGCAAACCGTTCCGCTACTCGGCGCGTAGCTGGGAATTGACCCGCCGCCCGTCCATCGCCCCGCATGATGGCCTGGGTTCGCAGATCGAGGTCCACGTCAAGGATGGCAAGGTCATGCGCGTACTGCCGCGCGAAAAGGAAAGCATCAACGAATGCTGGCTCTCCGACCGCGACCGCTTCTCCTACGAAGGCCTGAACAGTGCCGATCGCCTGAAGGTGCCGATGATCAAGCACAACGGTGAATGGCAGGAGACCGACTGGAAGACCGCCCTGGAGTTCGCCGCCGGTCAGCTCAAGGACATCACCAACGAACACGGCGGCGAAGCCCTGGGCGTGCTGGTCTCGCCCAACAGTACTATGGAAGAGGGCTACCTGTCGAAGAAGATCGCAGAAGGCTTAGGCTCTCAGAATATCGACTACCGGATCCGCCAGACCGATTTCCGCCTGGACGGCAAACGTCTCGGGACGCCTTGGATGGGTTGCAACATCCCCGATCTGGAAGAGATGGACCGCATCCTGATCATCGGCTCCAACCTGCGCAACGAACATCCGCTACTGACGCATCGCATCCGCAAGGCCGTCGCCAATGGCGCCGAACTCTGCATCATCAGCCCACTGGATAACGACCCGCTGATGAAGATCGCGCACAAGGTCATCGTGCGTCCGAACGACATGGTCAACGTGCTGGCGCAGGTCCTGAAGGCGATGTCCGGCCTGCAGAAGCTGTCGCTGCGCCTGCCGACCTCGCTCAACAAACTGCTCGAAGACATCCGGGTGCGCGATAACACGCAGGCGATTGCCGAAAGCCTGGTCGGTATGGGCAAACTGTACGACCTGATCTCACCGAAGACCGGCATCTTTGTCGGCAACATCGCGCTCAACGATCCCCGGTTCACCGAGATGTTCAGTCTGGCCGAAGCCATTGCCGGCATCAGCGGCGCTATCCTGGGCCTGATCCCGGCTGGCGCCAATAACACCGGTCAACATCTGATGGGCGTGATGCCCGGCCCGCAGGGCATGCATGCGCGCGCCATGCTGGAGATCCCGCGCAAGGCCTACCTGCTGGTCAATCTGGAGCCGGAGCTCGATTGCCATAACGGTGCCGCGGCCCGCCATGCGATGCAGCAGGCTGAATGCGTGGTGGCTTTGACCATGTACAAGTCTGAAGCCCTGGAAGATGCCGATGTGCTATTGCCGATCGCGCCGTTCACAGAGACTTCCGGCACACTCATGAGCATGGAAGGGCGTGTACAGAGTTTCACCGCCGTGACCAAGCCCTTGGGCGAATGCCGTCCGGGCTGGAAAGTCCTGCGCGTCCTCGGTAACACCCTGGGCCTGGCCGGCTTCGATTACGACAGTAGCGAAGCTGTCAAGAATGCCATCTTCGGTGGCGAGAAACCCTCCAATGTCGTGTGGCGCAGCCTCAACAACAACCTGAAGGAACTGGTCGAGATCGAAGTCAAGATCAAGTCCGACGGCTTGCAGCGTATCGGTGAAGTGCCGCAGTACCAGGCCGACCCGATCGTCAGACGGTCGCCTCCACTGCAGAAGACCAAATACAACATCAAGCCCATGGCACGTATGCATGCGCGGCAGGCCGAGGCGCTTGGCCTCGCGGCAGGGGATTCGGTGCTGGTCAGGCAAGGTGAGGGCAGTGTCGTGCTGCCGGTTCGCATCGACAACCATGTGGCCATGGGCTGTGTCCGTGTGCATGCTGCAAGCCCGATCACCGCCAGCTTGGGAGAGTTGATGGGCGACATCACCGTCGAGAAGATCGAAGCCGAGGTCGCTGCATGATGGAATTCTTCGCGCAGTTGTTCGGTAGCTATTGGCCGGAGGTGCAACTGACTGCCTGGACCCTCATCAAGATCGTCGCCATCGTCGCGCCGCTGATGGGTGCGGTGGCTTACCTGACCCTGGCGGAGCGCAAGGTCATCGGCTTCATGCAGGTCCGTATCGGACCCAACCGCGTCGGCTATTTCGGCTTGCTGCAACCGATCGCCGACGGCCTCAAGCTGCTGACTAAGGAGATCATCATCCCGACGGCGTCGAACAAGGCGCTGTTCCTGCTGGGGCCGGTACTGGCCATCGCGCCTGCGTTCGCTGCCTGGGCGGTGGTACCGTTCGACGCGGAGCTGATTCTCGCGGATATCGATGCCGGCCTGTTGTATATCCTGGCCATGACCTCGGTCGCGGTCTATGGTGTGATCATCGCCGGCTGGGCATCCAATTCCAAGTATGCCTTCCTCGGTTCCCTGCGTTCCGCCGCCCAGATCGTCTCTTATGAGATCGCCATGGGCTTCGCGCTGGTCGGGGTGCTCATGTCCGCCGGCAGCCTGAATCTGGGCAAGATCGTCGTGGCGCAGGCTGGCGGCCTGCATCAGTGGTATCTGTGGCCGCTGTTCCCGCTGTTCATCGTCTATTTCATCAGCGCCGTCGCCGAGACCAACCGCGCGCCGTTCGACGTCGCCGAAGGCGAGTCCGAGATCGTCGCCGGTTTCCACGTCGAATATTCGGGGATGGCCTTCGCCGTGTTCTTCCTGGCCGAATACGCCAACATGATGCTGGTCTCGGTGCTGGCCGCCGTCATGTTCCTCGGCGGCTGGCAACCCTTGTTCGATGTCGCGCCGTTCACCTGGATCCCCGGTTTCATCTGGCTGTTGCTCAAGGTCGGATTCCTGCTGTTCTGTTTCCTCTGGTTCCGTGCCACCTTCCCGCGCTATCGCTATGACCAGATCATGCGTCTGGGCTGGAAGGTGTTTATCCCGATCACGCTGGTGTGGATCGTGGTGGTCGGCGCGTTCATGCAGACCCGCTGGGCTTATCTCTTTCATTAGGCGCCACACATGTTGAGCAAAATCAGAACCGTACTCTCCAGCCTGATGCTGGTCGAACTGCTGAAGGGCCTGGCGCTGACCGGTCGTTACTTCTTCGCGCGCAAGATCACGGTGCAGTTCCCCGAAGAAAAGACGCCGCAATCGCCACGTTTTCGTGGCTTGCATGCCTTGCGCCGTTACCCGAACGGCGAAGAGCGCTGCATCGCCTGCAAGCTGTGCGAAGCCGTCTGCCCGGCCATGGCTATCACCATCGAATCCGAACAGCGCGAGGACAACACGCGCCGCACCACCCGTTACGACATCGATCTCACCAAGTGCATCTTTTGCGGCATGTGCGAAGAGTCTTGCCCGGTGGATTCCATCGTCGAGACGCGCATTTTCGATTACCACGGCGAAGTCCGCGGCGACCTGGTGTATACCAAGGAGATGCTGCTGGCGGTAGGCGATAAATATGAAGCCCAGATCGCGGCTGACCGTACAGAGGATGCGAAATACCGATGAGTTTCCAGGACGTTATTTTCTACAGCCTGTCGGCCATCCTGCTGTTCGCGGGCTTACGCGTGATCACCGCCCGCAATCCGGTGCATGCAGCGTTGTACCTGGTACTGGCTTTCTTTACCGCCGCCGGTATCTGGCTGCTGCTGGAGGCGGAGTTCCTTGCCATCGCGCTGGTGCTGGTCTATGTCGGCGCGGTCATGGTGTTGTTCCTGTTCGTGGTCATGATGCTGGACATCAACCTGGACCGCCTGCGCGAAGGCTTCTGGGAGTCACTGCCGGTGGCCTTGCCGGTCGGTATCCTGATGGCGATCGAGATGGTCCTTATCCTCGGTACCAAGCATTTCGGCTTAGAGCGGGTCTCGGCGCCTGCACCTCATCC
>CABHOJ010000103.1 GCA_902168195.1 uncultured Methylotenera sp. | reverse complement strand
CGGCAGCGTCAGATGTGTATAAGAGACAGGCACCACGCCATTCAGTACCGCGATCCCCCACAGCGCGATGAAGCCCACGGACGCCGGCACGGAGAGATATTCGCCCGTGACGAACAGCGCCACGATGCCCCCGATCGACGCGAACGGCAGCACGGTGATGATCATGGTCGCGTAGCGCACCGAGTTGAACAGCAGGAACAGCAGGAAGAAGATGGCGCCGATGGTCACCGGGATGATGATCATCAGGTGATTCATGGCGCGCTCCATGTTCTGGAACTGCCCGCCGATCTCCAGGTAATAGCCTTCAGGCAACTTGATGTCGCGTTGCAGATTCTGCTGCATCTCCGCGACGAAGCCGCCCAGATCGCGGTCCTTCACGTTCACGCCGACCACGATCCGGCGCTTGGCCATTTCGCGGCTGATCTGCGCCGGGCCGTCGCTAACCTGGATCTTGGCCAGGTCTTCGAGGCTGATGCGCGCGCCGTTCGGCGAGGTGAACATGATGTGCTTGATCGCCTCGACATTACCGCGGAACTCTTCCGGGAAACGCACCGCCGCGGTGAAGCGGCGCTGGCCTTCGAAGATCTCGGTGGCGATCTTGCCGCCGATGGCGGTCTCGATCACGTCGTGCACATCGGATGCGTTGAGCCCGTGACGCGCGATCGCCTGGCGGTCGATCACGATATTGAGATACTGTTGGCCCGAGATCCGCTCGATACGCACGTCGGTCGCGCCATTCACTTTGCCGGCGATCTTGCCGATCTCGTTGGCCTTGGCACGCAGGATGTTGAGGTCGTCACCGAAGATCTTCACCGCCACGTCCGAACGAACACCGGTTAGGAGTTCCGCCACACGCGCAGCGATCGGCTGCGACATCACCACCTGCACGCCGGGCAGGCCCTTTAGCGCCTCGCGGATTTTGGCGGCGAAGGTATCCTGATCCCAGCCTTCCGGCCACTCGTCACGCGGAACGAAACTGATGATAGGTGACGATTCGTTCTGGCTCTGCGGGTCTGCCGGGCTCTCGCCACGACCGACCGCAGAGATGGCGGACTTCACGCCCGGGATCTTGGCGATCTCGGCCATCGCCTCTTTCTCCAGCTGTAGGGATTCTTCCAGCGAGATATTCGGCACCCGGATGATGTTGGGCACGATGGAGCCTTCACGCATCTCTGGGATGAAGGAAGTCCCCAGCAGCGGCACCAATGCCAGCGAACCGAGGAACACCGCCGTGGCGATGCCGATGGTCTTGCGTTCGTTACTGATCGCAAGCTTGAGCACCCGCATATACGGCCGTTTGATGGCCTGGATGATCTTGGTATCTTCGCCGCTACCGCCCTTGAGCAGGTAGGAACACAACACTGGCGACAGCGTCAGCGACAGCACCAGCGAGACGAACAGCGCGATAGCGATGGTGAACGCCAGCGGCGCGAACATCTTGCCTTCCATGCCTTCCAGCGTCATCAGCGGCAGGAACACCAGGATGATGATGCCGACACCGAACAGCACCGGCGTCGCGACTTCGGAGGCCGCCTCCAGCACCACGCGCAACTTGCTCTCATCCTTGCGATGCCCCAGATGGTGGAAGGTGTTCTCCACCACCACCACCGAGCCGTCGACCATCAAGCCGATGGCGATCGCGAGGCCACCCAGCGACATCAGGTTGGCGGAGATGCCCAGGTGGTTCATCGCCATGAAGGTGATGAGCGGCGTCAGGATCAGGGTCGCGACCACGATCACGCTGGAGCGCACATCCCCCAGGAACACGAACAAGATGACGATGACCAGGATGATGCCTTCGATCAGAACCTTGGTGACGGTCCCCAGTGCCGCATCCACCAACTCGCTACGGTCGTAGAAAGACACGATCTTCAGGTTGTTAGGCAGCATGCCCTTGTCGTTGATCTCGGCGACCCGGGTCTTGATGCGGCTCACCACTTCCTTGGCATTGCCGCCCCGGATCATCATCACGATACCGCCTACCGCTTCGGTGGTGCCGTTCTTCACCATGCCACCCACACGCACCTCATGGCCGATGGTCACTTCGGCGACATCACGCAGATAGACCGGTACACCATCCTGCTCTTCCAGCACGATGTTGCGGATGTCATCGACGCTCTGGATCAGACCCACACCACGGATCAGGTATTGCTCGGCATAGTGCTGCAGGATGCCGCCGCCGCTATTGGCGTTGTTGCGGGCGAGCGCATCGGAGATGTCCTTGAGCTTCAGTCCGTAATGGCTGAGGCGGTCCGGGTTCACCAGCGCCTGATACTGCTTGACGTAACCGCCCTGCGAGTTGATCTCCGCCACACCGGGGATACCGCGCAACATGGGGCGCACCACCCAGTCCTGAATGGCGCGTCGCTCCATCAGGTCTTCGCGGGTCAGCTCACTGTCGCCGTCCGTGTCTTTTTCCAGGGTGTATTGGTACACCTCACCGAGACCGGTAGAGACCGGCCCCAACACCGGCGTCACGCCCTCGGGCATGCGCTCCATCACCTCCATCAGGCGTTCCATCACCAGCTGCAGGGCGAAGAAGACGTCCGTGCTATCGGTGAACACCAGGGTGATGAGCGACAGACCGTTCTTGTTGAGCGAACGCATCTCGGTCAGGCCGGGCAAGCCGGTCATGGCGATCTCGAGCGGAATCGTGATGAACCGCTCCATCTCTTCCGGCGAGCGGCCGATCGACTCGGTCGCTACCTGGACCTGGACGTTGGTGACGTCCGGAAAGGCATCGACCGACAGTTTTTTGACGGCGAAAGCACCAGCCGCCAAAAAGGCGAGCGCGATCACGACGATCACGATGCGCTGTTTCAGCGCAGCGCGAATAATTGACTCAAGCATAACTAAGCTTCCCAAAATGAAGTTGTGCAGCGGGGTCGCGGGGGTTAAAGCGGACGCCCAACGCAGGGCAAACGGATGCCTGGGCTTACCGGCATCGGTCGCACGTATTAATGAACTGGGGGATTGCTTAGGCTTGAGGTGGCGCGCGCGATTCGGGCCTTCGCACGCCTAGGTGATGTAGATCGAGGACTTGAGGTTCGGCATTCGCCTGCTGGCAGCTGCTACAAGCGATCAGGGAAGGCGTTATTGGTGCAGTGGTCTTTGTCTGTGCATCGGCGAGTTGAGAAGCGCCGCGCTTGATGTGCTGCAATACACGATGCTGCGAGGGGTCATCGAGTGGACCGCTTGCGTGTTTGATGACCATCACATGCTGACTGAAACCCAGCGTCAGCAAGAAGATGAATGTGGTGATCGTTTTAAGTAGCATCATGGTTTGTTGATATGAATCAGTATCTTGCCCTGGTACAGCCCGACGCTTTTTGGCAATTCGGCTAACAGCCTTTGGGTGCATTTGATCAAACAAGTTCCAGTCTCCCCAACTGATATTTGAATGTGCA
This sequence comes from uncultured Methylotenera sp., assembly GCA_902168195.1. GTDB lineage: Bacteria > Pseudomonadota > Gammaproteobacteria > Burkholderiales > Methylophilaceae > CABHOJ01. Next base: position 514 of record CABHOJ010000103.1, on the reverse strand, counting down.
CCGGCATACAAAAAAAATCCCGCAAGCGCGGGTCATGTCGTTGCCGTTATTTTCTAGCAAAAGTTATTCCCGGGCAACTGGGTGCTCATCTAACCCATTCTTGAGGATTCGAAATATAACGGTGAAATTAATCTAGGCTACGTGGGCGACATGACTATCAGCAATCCCATAAATCAATTTATACAAAACTGTAGGTAAGCTAAAAAATATAGCTAACGGATGCGGATTTTATTATCAGCAGTAACTTCATGCTTTTAATCACCTTTTTAACGGCAGCTTTTGGTTGCAATTCTGGCAAATTAAAGAAGCTTTCATGGGTTACACTTTATGTGTGAATTTTTATGGATATTTCAGCTTAATCAATAAGCTAGCATTGCACTCATAATCTCAAGTTCCAACCAGATGTTTGGGTGTTGATAGTAATAAAGGATAAGTTCTTATGACAGAAGATAAAAACGAATTGATATCACCCACTGTGGAAAAAGTACTAGATCAATACATTATTGCTCTGAAG
>CABHOJ010000102.1 GCA_902168195.1 uncultured Methylotenera sp. | reverse complement strand
GTGACCATGGCGCGGGCCAGATCCGGGATATCTTCGCGATGTTCATCCAAGCTAGGTACGCGTAATGTCGTAGTGGAAAGCACCTGCAACAATTGGGGATCGAATTGCCCTTCCTCGACGTGTTGCGGCAGGGCGCAAGCAGTCGCGCAGACCACACGGAGGCCGAACTTCTCAGCCTTGCCCAGCAGCAACAGCAAGCCTTTCTGTTCGGTCTTGTTCAGCTCGGCCACTTCCGGGATGAACAAGCAGCCGTCGCGCGTCTGTTCAAGTAGCTCCAACGGTGCTTCCGCAAGGATGTGGGAATCTTTCAATTCCATCCATGGCGTGTCTGGCTCATGCAGGAAATGGGCGCACAATTCGGTTCCACTGCCCTTGGCACCGATGAGCAGCAAGGAGGACGCGTGCTGGGCAATCTGTTCCAGACGCTGGCGCAATTCGTTAATGACGTTGCTTTTGCCCAAGCCGACCAGGCTCATGTCGGATCTCGGCAATTGCTCGCCGTGCTTCAGGGCCGCGTTCACCGTTTTCAGCAGTTTCTGCAACGCGATCGGCTTTTCCAGGAAATCGAAGGCGCCGATACGGGTCGCCTCGACTGCAGTGTCGATGGTGCCATGACCGGACATCATCACCACCGGCATGGTCAGCAGACCGCCATTGCCCCACTCCTTCAACAGGCTGATGCCGTCGCAATCCGGCATCCAGATATCCAGCAACACCAGGTCAGGTCTCGCCTGATGCCGCCATTCACGTGCTTCGGCGGCATTCTCCGCCAATCGCACGTGATAGCCCTCATCCTGCAGAATATCTCTCAGCAACTCGCGGATGCCGATTTCGTCATCTACGACCAATACCTGCCTTGCTGTCATTCGCTACGCTCCGTCCTGTTAGCCTGATTGGCAAGCGAGACCGTGACGGGTATCGCTACCGTCACCACCGCACCGCCTTCGTCCGAGTTCTCCAGACGAATGGATCCTTTATGTTCTTCCACGATTTTCTTGACGATCGCCAAACCTAAGCCAGTTCCGTGCCGCTTTGTCGTCATGTAGGGTTCGAAAGCACGCGCGATGATCTCCATCGGGAAACCGGCACCATTGTCGCGCACGCACAATTTTACCTTATCGTCTTCCAGGCTGCTGCTGATGGAGATCGTCGGCTTTAGCTGTCCCTCCAGCGCATCCTGAGCGTTCTGCAGCAGATTATGCAGCACTTGCCGCATCATGGTGATATCGCCCGTAATGTCCGGCAGATGGTCTGCGAGCGATGCCTTGATCTCGATCCCCACCGGTTCGTACAGCGCCAGCACATCACGTATCAGCTGGTTAAGATCGACTTTGCCCAGATTCAGTGCCGGTGCCCGCGCATATTCGCTGAACTCGTTGACCATGGCCTTCATCGCCGTGACCTGGCTGACGATGGTGTCAGTCGCACGTTTCAGCATGGTGACATCGGCGCCTTCGAGTTTGGGCGTCAGCTTGTGCTCGAGACGCTCGGCCGAGAGCTGGATGGGCGTCAACGGGTTCTTGATCTCATGGGCCAGCCTGCGCGCCACTTCCCCCCATGCGGCGTCGCGCTGAGCCTGCACCATGGTGGTGATGTCATCGAAGACGACCACGAAACCACTTTCCGGGCTATCCAAAAGGCGTGTGCCTCGCACCAGCAGGATCTGCCTGCCCTGTGGTGTCGCGATCTCCATCTGTTCCTGCCACTCGCCTTTTTCCTGCTTGTGGAAGTGCGCCGCTATGGTATAGGTGAAGGTTTCCAGTGCCGGGTGCAATTCCGCCAACCTGGGCAAAGGTTGGTCGACGGCATCATCCAACGGGAAACCGAGGATATTGGTGGCTGCCAGGTTATAGGTGCGCAGATGTGCCTTGGTGTTGAAGGCCAGCACGCCAGAGGAAAGGTGAGCAAGGATGGTCTCCAGGTAACTACGCGCCGCCTCGACCCGGGCACGGTTGCGTTCCGCTGCCTGCGTCGCCTCCGATAACTGCCTGGTCATGCTGTTGAACGACTGCACCAGGATCCCCAGCTCATCCTTGCCATGTGCCGGTAGCATGGTGCTGTAGTCGCCGCGCGCGATCGCCCGGGTGCCCTCGGCCAGCGTGCCCAGCGGCGCTGACAGGCGCCGACTGAGCACGAAGGCGATAGCGACTGCAGTCAGCATGGCCAACATCAGCACCAGCGTCAGGGTCAGGGCGAATACGTCCTTGAGCGAATCGCGGCTGAAAGAGAGCTCCTGATAATCCTGATAGACGTCCTGCACCGATTCTGCCGTTGCCGACAACGCCTTGGGCACCGGCTGCAGCAACTGCAAGATACGTGTCTCACCGCCCAGCTCGGATACCGAGACCGGCGCGAGGGCACGCAGATACAGCCCCTTGCCGGGGATGGGCTCGATGATGCCGTAGACGCGCTGCCGGGCCTGTCTCAGCTGCGAGATACTGGGTAGTTCCGGCAGAAAACTGGTCGGATCGTTACTGGAGAACGCGAGGATCCTGCCCTGTGCCGTCAACAGCACTGCTTCCTGGATACCGCTCTTTTCACGCAGGTCGTTGAGGGATGCGAGATGCATGGATGAAGGCTGGAACGCCAGCCCCAAGGCCATACTCTCGCCTTTTTCCACGACGTCGGCGAGCATGATGTCCAAAGCACTCTGGCCAAGACGCAACCCGCCCTCGAGTGCAGCTTCCACCTTGACGTTGAACCACGATTCGATGGAGCGCGTGAGGAAATTCACCGACACCGCATAGACGATGACGCCGGGAATGATCGCCATCAGCGCGAAGGCGCCAAGCAAGCGCAAGGTCAGGCGACTGCCCATGGTGCGGGCCTTCATCTGCTTGTAAAGACGCCACAATTGCACACCGATCAGCACGATGAGCACGATGGCCAGGGCGATATTCAGACCCAGCAGGATGGTGTAATGCATGCCGGACGCGGCCGTATTCGCACTGGCATGCGACAAGAGGTAAAGCAGGACCGCGCCTATAGCGGCGCTGATGAAAACGATATATCGCATCTTTAACAGTCTAGAGTGCTAGCGCTGGTGTCCAGCGATAACGTTGCGAGACCATGTTCCAGCTCTCGGAACCGATCACGTCGACTTGCAAGGGCTTGGGCAGTTTCGACTGATCGAGCCGGATACGCAAACCGGCATGATAGACCTCGCCCTTCTTCAACAGTGTCTTATCGATCACGCGCCAATCCCTCAAGCGCGCCAGTTCTTCTTTGGCCTCCTGCAGGCTGGTGAACGCTTGCTGGTGATTGTTGCGGTTGAGCAGGTACTGTCGTGACAAGGCGTGATAACCGAGCGTGATCTCCATGCTGCTGGTCTCGATCTCGTCGTCGAACCAGTAGCGTCTGGGCGTCACCAACTGGAATTCGACCAGGAACGAGAGCGGTACGCCTTTATTCAAGGCCGCTTCCACTTCATTGCTGAAGGTGACATCGAAATCCGCATTGAGCACGAAAGCCTCTTCTGCGGCAACCAGCTCGGCAGACTTGATGTGGAGACTACTGGATGCGGCGAAGACCAGGCACGCGATGAGGAGCGGCAAGGTCAGCAGGAACAGTTTGAATGGAGTGATGCGGGATCGCTTGTCAGTGCTTTTGCAACAAGGCGTAGAAGAAACCATCATGTTCTGAGCAGGGCAGTAGTTGTCCATGGGTTAGGTCGGCTAAAGGCAACTGGGTCGCCTCAGGTGTAACCTCCAGAAATTTTTCTATTTGATGTTGATTTTCTTCGTGAAAAATCGAACACGTCGCGTAGAGCAATTTACCACCCTTTGCCAGTAGCTGCCACAACCCCTGCAATATGCGGGCTTGCTGCTCCGTGAAACTGTCGATGTCTTCCGGCCGGCGCAACCATTTGATATCGACATGTCGCCTGACGATGCCGGATGCGGTACAAGGCACATCGGCAAGGATACGATCGAACGGCTTGCCGTCCCACCATGACTGGCATAGGCCGGCATCGGCCACAAGCAATGTAGCGTTGACATCGATGCGGTCCAGG
>CABHOJ010000101.1 GCA_902168195.1 uncultured Methylotenera sp. | reverse complement strand
TCCTCTATGAGCACCGCCTGGCCTCGCATACACGCAAGGTGTTGCTGCATCTGATCGGCGAATAAGCTGTTTTCGACGGCACGTATCCGGTAGCGCCATACATATCCCGTCATTCACGCTCAGCGGTTTTCCCAAGGTCGTCTTCGGCGACGATACGCTGGCCCAAGTCCCCCAGTTGGCATTGGAATTCGGTCATCGTGCCTTGGTCATGACCGGTGCGCGTTCATTCATCGAGACGCCGGCTTGGCCGGCATTCCATACCCAACTGGAGTCGGCGGGCATCCAAGTCCACCATGCTGTTGTCGATGGCGAGCCTTCGCCGGCGCTGGCCGACCGTCTGGCGGGGGAATTCCGTGCTTTAGATATCCAGGTCGTCATCGGCATCGGCGGCGGCAGCGTGCTCGATGCGGCGAAAGCCGTAGCCGGTTTGCTCCGCATCCCCAATAGCGTGATGGATTTCCTCGAAGGCGTCGGGCCGGAGTTGCCTTACCCCGGACCGGAAGTGCCGTTCATCGCCATCCCGACCACGGCCGGCACCGGCTCCGAAGCCACCAAGAACGCGGTGCTCTCTAAGCAGGGCCCTGACGGTTTCAAGAAATCCTTCCGCCATGAGCGGCTGGTGCCCAAATATGCGGTGATCGATCCGCAATTGCTCGCAACCTGCCCCAAACCGCTGATCGCCGCCAACGGCATGGACGCATTCACGCAATTGTTGGAGTCCTGTGTCTCCACGCGCGCCAATCCGGTGACGGATGCCTTGGCGATGTCCGGCATCCGTGCCGTGCGCGATAGTCTGCCGGGCTGGTATCACGGCGAGGGTGATGTGGCCCAGCATCGGGCCAACATGGCCTATGCGGCGCTGTTGTCGGGGATCACGCTGGCCCAGGTCGGCCTGGGTTCGGTGCATGGGCTGGCGGCACCGTTAGGCGCGTTCTTCCCAATCCCGCATGGGGTGGTCTGCGGCACGCTGGTGGCGGAGTGCACGCGCGTCAATATCGCGCTGTTGCAGCAGCGCCAGCCGAACAGCGACGCGCTCTGGCGTTATGCCCATGTCGGCAAGGTGCTACAGCGCGACATGACCCTGAGCGAGCGCGACGGGCTAAAGGCCGTGGTGCAAGTGCTCGAGCGCTGGACGGAAGAACTGGCGCTGCCCCGGCTGTCGGCCTACGGCATGCATGAAGCCGATATTCCGCATGTCGTGGCGAATTGTCGTGGCAGCAGCATGAAGACCAACCCCATCGTGCTGAGCGACGATGAAGTCGCCGGTATCCTGCGCGTACGATGCTGAGCGCTAGACATTATCATGGCCTGCTGCTGGCGATCCTCGCCAGCGTTTTCGTCTGGTCCGCCATCCAGCCGCACGACTTCTTCACCTGGCTGCTCGAAGCCTTCCCGGTCATCATCGGTTTGCCTATCCTGCTCGTGACATATCGTAGATTCCCGTTCTCGCGGCTGGCTTATGGCCTGCTTCTAGTGCATGCCTTTATCCTGCTGGTCGGGGCGCATTACACCTACGCCGAGATGCCGCTCTTCAACTGGTTGCGTGATACCTACGACCTCGAGCGCAACTATTACGACCGCCTCGGTCATGTCGCACAGGGCTTTATCCCGGCCATTGTCGCGAGAGAGATCCTGCTGCGCTGTTCGCCGCTACAGCACGGCAAGTGGCTGGCCTTCATCGTGGTCTCCATCGCACTTGCTATCAGCGCGCTCTACGAGATGCTGGAATGGTGGGTGGCGCTGGCCTCCGGCAGTGAGGCCACGGCATTCCTCGCGACGCAGGGGGATGTGTGGGATACCCAGTGGGATATGTTCCTCTGCCTGATCGGCGCTAGCGTTTCACTGTTGTTGCTATCGCGCAGGCACGACCAGTCCTTGCAGTGCCTGCCATGACAATGTCACGTTGATGTCATTTGTCCTTCATGCGCCGGCGCGAGAATCCGGCCATGGATGGACATGACGCCCTGCCTGGATCCGCGCACCTGAATCTGGTGCTCGTCACCGAAACCTGGCCACCCGAGATCAATGGCGTGGCGATGACGCTGTCGCGCCTGGTGAAGGGCCTGGCGCAAAGACATTGGCAAGTCACGCTGGTGCGACCAAGACAGCGAGGTGAAGGCAAGCTCGCGACCGACCGCAAGATCCATCATATGCTGGTGCCGGGATTCCCCATCCCCGGCTACAGCAGCCTGCGTGTGGGGGCGCCCATGTATGAGAAATTGCGGCATGCATGGAAATATCACCGACCGCATGTCGTCCACATCGCGACCGAAGGACCGTTGGGTTGGGCTGCACTGAAAGCGGCACGCAGCCTCGGCATCCCGGTCAGCAGCAGTTTTCACACCAACTTCCATCAATATTGCCGGCATTACCGCATGGGCTGGTTAGGCGGCATGGTCAGCCGACACCTGCGGCAATTCCATAACCAATGCGCGTTGACCATGGTGCCCAATGCGGCCTTGGCGCATGTGCTGGAAGAGGACCGTTATCGCAATGTCGTGATCCTCGGGCGCGGCGTGGATACCACCCTGTTCTCTCCAAGTCGCTGCGATCCGCTACTGCGACATGCCTGGGGGCTGGGTGCGGATGGGCTGGCGGTGCTCTATGTAGGTCGCATGGCCGCCGAGAAGAACCTGCAACTGGTGGTCCAGGCATTCGAACGCATACGCCAGCAAGTACCGGCTGCGCGCATGGTCTGGGTCGGAGACGGTCCGGAGCTGAAGCGTTTGCGCAAACGGCATCCCGACCATGTGTTCTGCGGCAGCCAGGTCGATGAAGCACTCGCCGCGCATTACGCCTCGGCCGACCTGTTCCTGTTCCCCAGCATGACCGAGACCTTCGGTAACGTGGTGCCGGAAGCGATGGCGAGCGGGCTGGCTGTCGTTGCTTACGATGACGCGGCAGCGTCGCTGTTGATCCAGCATCACCAGAACGGCGAGCTGGTCGGGCTTGGCGATGCGACACGGTTCATCGAGGCTGCCGCCCGCGTCGCCAGGGACCGCAGCTATCTGATGCGCTTGAAAGCCGAAGCGCCGCGCATCTCCAAAGACCATTCCTGGGAGCAGGTGTGCAACGAGTTCGACCGTTACTTGCGGATGGCGATGCAGCGTACGCAAGTCGATCGACCGGATGCTGCTATGGAGCAGGCCGCCTAGACGAGGTGTCGACCAGGTGCAGTCGCGCCAAACGCAGTCATTTCAGGCCAGGCATGCTAGGCCAAACATACTAGGCACAGACCGCCCGGATCTGGCTGATATCGGTTCGCCCACCCAGCACCTTCAGGATGCCGTCCTGCTTCAGGGTGCGCATGCCTTCCGAGATGGCGACCGGCAGGATGTCGCTGACCGGGGCGCGCGTCTGGATGAGCTTCTTGATCGCAGGCGAGATGACCATCAGTTCATGCAGGCCCAGCCGACCGCGATAGCCCGTCTGGTGACAGCTTTTGCAACCCTTGGCCTGATGCAGCGTGAATTTTCCATCCTTGGCGTAATGCGACTTCCATTCCTGTAAAACTTTCGCTGGTTCCAGCGGCGTACCTTCACAGTATTCCGCGACCAGTTCGTCGATCTCGTCTGCCTTGGCTGGGTGCGCGACCTTGCAGTCCGGGCACAGGGCGCGGGCCAGGCGCTGGGCGAGAATGACTAGCAAGGCATCCGAGAAATTGAACGGATCCATGCCCAGGTCCAGCAGTCTGACTACGCTCTCGGGGGCGGTGTTGGTATGCAGGGTGGAGAGCACCAGATGGCCGGTCAGCGACGCTTCGATGCCGACTTTGGTGGTCTCCTGATCGCGCATCTCGCCCACCATGATCACGTCGGGGTCGCCGCGCAGGAAACTGCGCATGGCGTTGGCGAACGTCCAGCCGATCTTGGTGTTGACCTGTACCTGACGCAATCCCGGCTGGGCGATCTCGATCGGGTCTTCCGCTGTCCAGATCTTGCGTTCCGGCGTGTTGATGTAGCCTAGTAGCGAGTGCAATGTCGTGGTCTTGCCCGACCCGGTCGGGCCGCAGACCAGTACGAGGCCGTAAGGCCGCAGCATGATCTTTTTCAGGATGGCCAGCGAATCCTCGGCCAGGCCCAGCCCCTCGATCGGCACCGGCTTCGCTGCCGCCAGGATGCGCATGACGATGTCTTCCAGACCGCTGCTGGTGGGAATGGTCGCCACACGCAATTCGATCCTGGCCGGGCCGAAATGCTGGAAATCGAGCTTGCCGTCCTGCGGTTTGCGGCGCTCGGAGATATCCAGGCTGGACATGACCTTGATACGGGAGATCACCGCATTGCGGAAATTCGGCGGGATCTCGAGATAAGGGACCAGTGCCCCGTCCTTGCGGAAGCGCACCCGCGTGTTCTGCTTGCCGGCATAGGTTTCGATATGGATATCGGACACCCCGTCCTGATAGGCGTCGAGGATGATCTTGTTCACCAGCTGCACGAGGGTGTTGTCGGATTCCGGGATGGCTTTCTCCACCAGTTCCAGGTCGATGCCCTCGTCGAAGAGCTTGTTGGCGAGGTCGTCGATCTTGACTTCGCTGGCTTGATGAAAGGCGTATTCGTC
>CABHOJ010000100.1 GCA_902168195.1 uncultured Methylotenera sp. | reverse complement strand
ACGATATCCTTCACCGTGTAATAGGGATGGAAGGGAATGCCGTCCAGCGGGATGCCGGTCTTGGGATCTTTCTTCTTTTTGATCTCGACACCGTCAGGATTGTTTGAGCCGACCTCATGCAAGGCAACGATATGTGCAGCCACCAAGCCCAACAACACTAGTGGCAGCGCAATCACGTGGAAAGCGAAGAAGCGGTTGAGGGTGGCGTCGGAGACCAGGAAGTCGCCACGCAGCCATTCGGCCACATCCGGCCCGATGAACGGGATGGTGGCGAACAGGTTAACGATCACCTGCGCCCCCCAGTAGGACATCTGACCCCAAGGCAACAGGTAACCGAAGAACGCTTCGCCCATGAGCGCCAGGAAGATCGCTACACCAAACAGCCAGATCAGCTCTCGCGGATTGCGATAGGAGCCGTAGATCAGTCCACGGAACATATGCAGGTAGACCACCACGAAGAACATCGAAGCGCCGGTGGAGTGCATGTAGCGGATGAGCCAACCCCAGGAGACATCGCGCATGATGTATTCGACCGACGCGAATGCCAGCTCGGCATCAGGCTTGTAATGCATGGTGAGGAAGATACCGGTGACGATCTGCAATACCAGCACCAGCAGCGCCAGCGAACCGAAGAAATACCAGAAGTTGAAATTCTTGGGCGCGTAGTATTCGGAGAGGTGGGCTTTCCAGTTGGCCGTTAGCGGAAAACGCTCGTCGATCCAGCCCAGCGCACCAGTCGCATATTTTTGCAAGTTATTGGCCATGGTTATGCAGCCCCTTTGTCATCTTCACCGACCAACAACATGGTATCGCTGAGATACTTGTGTGGCGGCACTACCAGGTTGATCGGGGCTGGTGAACCGTTGAACACGCGACCAGCAAGGTCAAACTTGGAACCATGGCATGGGCAGAAGAAACCGCCAGGCCAGTCAGCACCCATGTCGCCGTTCGTTTGGAGCTTCGGCGAGGGCGAACAACCCAGGTGGGTGCAGATGCCAACCAATACCATGAGGTTGGGCTTGATCGAGCGGGAGGGGTTGTTACAGTAGGTCGGCTGCTGCGTGACGACGGTACACTTTGGATCCGTCAGCTTGTCATCGTGGGCGGCCAGGTTAGCCAGCATCTCAGGCGTGCGGTTGATGATCCAGACCGGCTTGCCGCGCCATTCTTCGGTGACCATGGCGCCCGGCTCAACCTTGCTGATATCGATCTGGACTGGCGCGCCAGCGGCTTTCGCACGCTCGCTAGGCATCATGCTGGACACGAAAGGTACCGCAACTGCGGCGGCGGCCGTACCGCCTACGACCGTGGTGGCCGCAACGAGGAATCGTCGCTTACCTTGGTCCACTGGTTGATTTGCCATCACATTCCCTTAAATTTGATGCAATTGATGTTGATTAATTCAAACCCGGCATTTTACCTTTTCCCCAGTAAAACTTAAACAGGTGTTTGGTCTTAAACGCTATTTATACCGGGTTATCGATATCGATGAACACGTGCTCGAGGTCGAATCGATCGGCCAGATGCTGACCCAGCGCCTGCACCCCATAGCGTTCGGTAGCATGATGCCCTGCCGCGATGTAGGCCACTCCCGACTCCCGTGCCAGATGCACCGTCTGCTCTGATATCTCGCCACTGACGAAGACATCGACGCCTTCCCTGATGGCAAGTTCCATGGATGATTGCGCCGCCCCTGTGCACCATGCGATACGCCTGACGCTGGCGTCACTCTTGCCGATCACCATGGGCGTACGATGCAAGGCTTCCGAGATGCGCTGGGCTAAGGCCTCCAACGTCACCGCCTGCTCGAGTTCCGCAACCGCCACGATCGCCGGGTCGCCTACCCAGCGCCGGATCTCGAGACCCATCCTGCGACCCAGTTGGACGTTGTTGCCGAATTCCGGATGGGCATCCAGCGGCAAATGATAGGCGACGAGATTCAGGTCGTGCCGCAGCAGGAAGCGGATGCGCTTTTGCTTGATGCCCACGATCGTGGGGTCCTCGTTTCGCCAGAAATAGCCATGATGCACAAGGACGAGATCCGCCCCCTGCGCATGCGCAGCTTTCAGCAAGTCCATACTGGCCGTGACGCCTGTCACGATCTTCCTGATCGACTGCCTGCCCTCGACCTGCAGGCCGTTGGGACAATAATCACGGAAGCGCTCTACCTGCAGAACTTGTCCGGTATAATCGATTAACTCTTGTAATTTCATCATCTTCCACCCATATATCGAACCGTCATATCCATTCGGATCCCACTATCCCACATGCGTAAACTTTGGCTCATTTTTGCACAGACGGTCACCATCAGTCTTGGTGTCTTGTTCGTCGCCCAGACCTTCTACCCGAACCTGTTGCCTAGACAGGACAAGACGGTTGTCGTGCAGGAAGCCGAACCCAGCCGCGCCGGGCCGGTCGTCGGCTCCTATAGCCAGGCGGCGAAGAAGGCCATGCCAGCTGTCGTGAACATCTTCACCAGCAAGAAAGCGGCTGCGAACCCGCATCAGCAGTTCATGGACGACCCCTTGTTCAGACACTTCTTCGGCGACCAGTTCGAGGACCAACCGCAGCGCGAGAACAGTCTCGGCTCTGGCGTGATCGTCAGTAGCCAGGGCCTGATCCTGACCAACCATCACGTCATCGAATCGGCGGACGAGATCGAAGTGGCTTTGGCGGATGGTCGAACCATGCCCGCGCGTGTCGTCGGCACCGACCCAGAAACGGATTTGGCCGTGCTCAAGGTCGATGTGAAAGATCTACCCGCGATCACCTTGGCACGCGCAGAAGAAGTCAACGTCGGTGATGTGGTGCTGGCCATCGGCAACCCCTTCGGTGTGGGCCAGACCGTGACTCAAGGCATCATCAGTGCAGTGGGACGTAACCATCTGGGGATCAATACCTTCGAGAATTTCATCCAGACCGATGCCCCCATCAACCCAGGTAATTCAGGAGGGGCCTTGATCGATGCGGAAGGCAACCTGGTCGGCATCAACAGCGCGATCTATTCCCGCAGCGGCGGCTCCATGGGTATCGGCTTTGCGATCCCCGTCAGCCTCGCCAAGCAGATCATGGAGCAGATCATCCGCCAGGGTAGCGTCACCCGTGGCTGGATCGGGATCGAAGCGCAAGATATCACGCCTGAACTGGCGGAGTCGTTCCGCCTGAAACGCACCAGTGGCTCGCTGATCGCAGGCATTCTGCCCAACAGTCCCGCACAGCGTGCCGGGTTGCGGCCAGGGGATGTCCTACTTGAGATCGATGGACGTGAAGTGCTCGACAGTTCGACCATGCTCACGTTGATCTCAGGATTGAAACCGGAACGCAAGGCCACGTTGAAGATCCTGCGCAATCAGCAGGAGATCCAGGTCACGGTGACCATAGGGAAACGTCCGAAACCGCAACTTGCAAAACTTGAGTGACCGCCAGGGTTACTCGGCGATCCTGGGCGTTCTGGTATTGAGGAATGTTGAAACCACGATACCCAGCTCGTAGAGCAACCAGAGTGGTATCGCCAGCATGAATTGCGAGATCACGTCGGGAGGCGTGAAGATCGCGCCAAGTACGAAGGCCCCTACGATCACGTAAGAGCGGCCTTCACGCAAGGTCTCCACCTTGACCATGCCGAAATGCACCAGCAGCACCACCGCCACCGGTACCTCGAAGGCCAGTCCGAACGCCATGAACAGCGTCATGACGAAATCGAGATAATTGCCGATATCCGTCATCACCGCTACGCCCTGCGGCGCCACGCCAGCGATGAAGCCGAAGACCACTGGGAATACCAGGAAATAAGCGAACGCCATCCCCGCGAGGAAAAGCAGGGTGCTGGAGAACACCAACGGTATGACGAAGCGGCGCTCGTGTGCGTACAAGCCGGGAGCGACAAAGGCCCACATCTGATAGAGCGTGTGCGGTAGCGAAATGACAAAAGCCGCCAGCATCGCCACTTTCATCGGGATGAAGAACGGCGTGGTCACGGCCGTAGCGATCATCTGTCCGCCGCTGGGCAATGCAGCCAGCAAGGGCTCCGCTAGCAAGGTGTAGATATCGTTGGCGAACGGGAACAGGGCGACGAAGACGACCAGCAGCCCAACGACGATGCGCAACAGGCGGTCGCGCAACTCGATCAGGTGGGAGATGAAGGTGTCGGTGGGGGTCAAGGTCACTTAGGGTCTTCAGTGGGCGGCTGCTTGGGCAACGGCTGATCAGCTAGGCCGTCTTTCAGGCTGCGCTGCATCTCCTGTTGTCCTTGGAACAGCTCGGTCTGCGTCTGCTGTACGCCGCTTTGCAGGGTGTTTGCACCCTGCTTGATCTCTTGCTGCAGCTTCTGCAAGTCTTCAAACTGCATCTGACGCTCGATATCCGCCTTCACATGCCCGACATAGCGCTGCATTCGACCGACAAGTGCACCCAGGGTGCGTGCGACCTTAGGCAACCGTTCAGGCCCGATGACGATCAGCGCGACGATCGCGATGACGATCAGTTCGGAAAAGGCAACGTCAAACAAAGCAGGCGATTACTGCTTGGTTTTTTCAGTCACTTCGCCTTCTACGGTCTGGCTTGTAGAAGTGTCGTCCAGTTTGGGACTGCTTTTCTCTTCTTTCATGGCGTCTTTGAAGTTCTTCACGGCGCCGCCGACATCGCTACCGATATTGCGCAGTTTCTTGGTACCGAAGATCAGGACGACCACCAGCAGAACGATCAACCAATGCCAAATGCTAAATGAACCCATGTGGTGCTCCTTGAGTCTTGCTCAATCAGGTTTTAGGTAAAGTACTGCCACCGCCGAAGACATGGACATGCAGATGGAACACCTCCTGCCCGCCCTCCCGGCCGGTATTGATCATCGTACGAAATCCCTTCAGCCCCTGCTCCGCTGCCAGCTTCGGTGCCAGCAACAGGATCCTCCCCAGCAGATCGCGATGCTCAGGGCGGCAATCATTCAAGCCGGCCACATGCTCCTTGGGCACGATCATGAAATGCACTGGGGCGATCGGACGGATATCGTGGAACGCGATCAGTTCCTCGTCTTCGTACACCTTCTTCGAAGGGATGTCGCCTTTGACAATCTTGCAAAAGATACAGTCTTCACTCACCGGCTTACTCCTTGCGGCTAGCTTTCTCATCCAGGCCTGACAATCCCTCGCGACGCGCCAGTTCTTTCAGCACATCATCGGGACTCAATCCGGCCTGCGCGAGCATGACCAAGGTATGGAACCAGAGGTCGGCCGTCTCGTAGACGATCTTTTGCGGGTCGCCGTCTTTGGCGGCAATGATCGTTTCTGCGGCCTCTTCGCCGACTTTCTTCAAAATGCCATCCATGCCCTTAGCGTAGAGCTTGGCGACATAGGATGACTGCGGGTCTGCGCCTTTACGCTGTTCCAGCAACTCCGCCAAACGGGTCAACACATCATTCATGATAGATCTCTTTGGGGTCTTTGAGCACGGGTTGATCCGTCACCCACTCACCCTGATTCAGCTTCTGGAAAAAGCAGTTATGACGGCCAGTATGACAGGCGATGCCACCGACCTGCTCGACTGTCAGCAAGAGCACATCTTCATCGCAATCCAGACGGATCTCATGCACTTTTTGCACATGGCCGGACTCTTCGCCCTTGTGCCAGAGCTTGTTGCGCGAGCGTGACCAATAAACCGCTGTGCCGGTGTCCGCAGTAAGCTTCAGCGCCTCCCGGTTCATCCAGGCGAACATCAGCACCTTGCCGCTACCATATTCCTGGGCGATCACCGGCACAAGCCCTTCGGCCGTCCACTGGACCTTATGCAGCCATGCGGGCTGGTCTGGGGAATTCATAGCCTGACCTCGATACCGTGATCGCGCATGTATTCCTTGGCCTGGCGCACGGTGAACTCCCCATAGTGGAAGATACTGGCCGCCAGCACCGCATCGGCACCGCCTTCCTGTACCCCTTCGACCAGGTGCAACAAATTGCCGACGCCACCGGAAGCGATGATGGGGACATCCACCGCATCGCTGATCGCGCGATTGAGCGGCAAGTTGAAGCCGATCTTGGTCCCGTCACGATCCATGCTGGTGACCAGCAACTCCCCTGCACCGAGCGCCACCATCTTGCGCGCCCATTCCACGGCGTCGATACCTGTCGCCTTGCGGCCGCCATGTGTGAAGACTTCCCAGTGGTCGCCCACTTGCTTGGCGTCGATGGCGACGACGATACATTGTGAGCCGAAACGACTGGCCGCATCGGCCACCAGTTGCGGGTTCAATACGGCTGATGTGTTGATACTGACTTTATCGGCCCCGGCATTGAGTAGGCGACGCACATCGTCGACCTCCCTCACGCCACCGCCGACGGTCAATGGGATGAATACCTGTGAAGCGACTTGCTCGATGATCTCCAGTAGCAGGCCACGGTTATCGGAACTGGCCGTGATGTCGAGGAAGGTCAGCTCGTCAGCGCCCTGATCGTCATAGCGCTTGGCGATCTCGACGGGATCGCCTGCATCTCGCAACTCAAGGAAATTGACGCCCTTGACGACGCGACCATCGGTCACGTCCAGACATGGAATGATGCGCTTAGCGAGCGCCATTCAGTTCATCGGCCAGTTTTTGCGCAGCGGCAAAATCCAGCGTCCCCTCGTAGATGGCGCGACCCGTGATGGCGCCCATGATGCCCTCGGCCTCGACGGCACAGAGGCGTTCGACGTCTTGCAGATTGGTGATACCGCCGCTAGCGATCACCGGGATGGTCAACGCCTGCGCCAGCGCGACGGTCGCTTCGATGTTGACACCTGTGAGCATGCCGTCACGTCCGATGTCGGTATAGACCACAGCCTCAACACCGTAATCTTCGAATTTCTTGGCGAGATCGATGACGTCATGTCCGGTCAGTTTCGACCAGCCATCGACTGCGACCTTGCCATCCTTAGCGTCAAGGCCGACCATGATCTGTCCGGGGAAGGCGTAACAGGCTTCGTGCAGGAAGCCTGGGCTCTTCACCGCAGCCGTGCCGATGATGACGTAGCTGATACCGTCATCCAGGTAGCGCTCGATGGTTTCCAGGTCACGGATGCCGCCGCCCAACTGGATCGGAATCTCCCCACCCACGGCATCCACGATGGCCTTGATCGCTCCTTCATTGACTGGCTTTCCGGCAAATGCACCGTTGAGGTCGACCAGATGCAAGCGCTTGCCACCACGATCCACCCAGTGGCGCGCCATGGCGCCCGGGTCCTCGGAGAACACTGTCGCGTCCTCCATCAGGCCTTGTTTTAGACGGACGCAGTGTCCGTCCTTGAGATCGATGGCAGGAATAATCAGCATGGTATTTATTGTAGGTTAAGTAGGCTTGTAAGAACGTTTTTGGTGCGAGCTAAGGCGCCCATTGCACAAAGTTTGACAATAATTGAAGGCCATCCCGGTGGCTCTTCTCAGGGTGGAACTGCACAGCGAAAATATTATCCTTGGCTACCGCACAGGTAAAGCGCTTGGGGTATTCGGTGTAACCGGCTTCGATCGCAGGTTGATCAGGGACCACAAAATAGCTGTGAACGTAGTAGAAACGCGCACCATCGTCGATCTTGTTCCATAGCGGATGTGCTTGCGTCTGGTAGACCTCGTTCCACCCCATATGCGGCACCTTAAGTTTGGCGCCCGTCGCGTCATGCATGTCACTGGCTGTGAAACGAACCACTTTGCCCGGCAGGATGCCGAGCCCTGCGGCGTCGCCTTCTTCACTGTGTTCGAACAGTAATTGCAGCCCGATACATATCCCCAGGAACGGTTTGCTGGCTGCCGCGTCGATCACGGCCTGTCGCAACCCACGAGACTCGAGTTCGCGCATGCAGTCCGGCATTGCCCCTTGACCCGGGAACACCACCCGTTCAGCAGCCGCGATCTGGTGCGGATCACTGGTGACCAGCACGGAGCGTTCTGGAGCCACATGCTCCAGCGCCTTGGACACGGAACGTAAATTGCCCATGCCGTAATCAACCACTGCGATATCTATCATGAGCGATCAGAAAACCGAAAAGACTATAGCGAGCCCTTAGTTGAAGGCATGATGCCGGCCATGCGCGAATCGATCTCGACCGCTACACGCAGGGCACGACCGAACGCCTTGAAGATCGTCTCAGCCTGATGGTGGGCATTGTCCCCACGCAGGTTATCGATGTGCAAAGTCACCAGGGCGTGATTGACGAAGCCCTGGAAAAATTCGTGGATCAGGTCGACATCGAAATCACCGATGCGCGCACGCGTGAATTCGACACCAAACTCCAGACCAGGTCGGCCGGAGATGTCCAGCACGACACGAGACAGCGCCTCATCCAGCGGCACATAGGCATGGCCATAACGACGCAGGCCCTTTTTGTCACCAAGCGCCTTGGTGAATGCCTGGCCCAGCGTGATACCGATATCCTCAACCGTGTGATGCGCATCGATATGCAAATCGCCCTTGGCTTCGACGCTGATATCCATCATGCCATGACGAGCGATCTGATCCATCATGTGATCAAGGAAGCCGAGGCCGCTGGAAAGCTTGGATACGCCTGTGCCATCCAGGTTGATGGAAACGGAAATCTGGGTTTCTAAGGTGTTACGACTGACTTCGGCGGTGCGCATAATTTTAATTTTACTACTAATTGATAGAACAAACTAAAACCGCCGCAAAACTTTTGATCGTCTTGCGGCGGTTCGAGGGTACGACGAGTAAAACGAATTAGCTGAACAGCTTCTTCAGCCAACCGAATACGCCACCACCGGAATTACCGCCACGTGCCAGCGCGGTGATTTCAGCTGCAGCTGCAGCTGGGTCAGCGGCGCCATAGATCGCGGCACCAGCGACGATGATGTCAGCGCCAGCATCTTTGACTTGAGCTACAGTCGCTGGCTTGACACCACCAGCCACAGAGATCTTCAGGCCTGTGTTCAGGCTAGCGACCAGACCCAGGTCAGCGAATGGGGTTTGGCCAGCAGCTTGTTGGTCCAGACCGGTATGCACGCCGATGATGTGTGCGCCCAGCTTGGCAGCTTCTTTGGTGCGCGCTGCTTTGTCGGCTACGTTGATCAGGTCGACTTGTGCTTCCTTGCCGTACTTGTTGGCGACATCGACCACACCCTTGATGGTGCCCAGGTCAGCGGTACCCAGAACGGTGCAGATGTCAGCGCCGGCCTTGTAGAAAGGCTCAGCTTCGTAGTAACCAGCGTCCATGGTCTTCAGGTCGACCAGAATCTTGTTCTTAGGGAACTTGGCGCGCAGGGTCTTCAGCAGTTCGATACCATTGTGCTTAATGCATGGAGTACCGATCTCCAGGATGTCCACATGCGGAGCAACCTTTTCGGCCAGGGCCACGGTTGCGTCGAAATCCAGCGAATCTAATGCCATTTGGGTTTGTGCCACGATACATCCTCCACTCAATCAGTTACAAGGTTATAGGGTTATGCTGTAAATAACCGCGTTATCATACATTTTTTCTGCATTTTAGTGGAAGTTGGTTTTAACTTTCAGACGTTTACTTCCATCACGCCCGCACTTTACTGCTTTTACCGCGGTTAGACAATCAGTTACCCGACGCAAGGATATCCTTTAAAGCCTCCACCAGTAGCTGGCATTGGGCATCAGTGCCGATGGTGATGCGCAGATACGGCGCG
The DNA here is from genome assembly GCA_902168195.1 of uncultured Methylotenera sp. GTDB lineage: Bacteria > Pseudomonadota > Gammaproteobacteria > Burkholderiales > Methylophilaceae > CABHOJ01. The sequence continues at coordinate 30,518 of CABHOJ010000100.1, read as the reverse complement.
ATGCGCGCCGGTTGCTTGAAGTGACGGATGATGATGCCGCGTTCGCGCAATTGGGCGGAAAGCCAGGCACCGTCGGCAGTCTCATGGCGTGCGAAGATGAAGTTGGCGGCCGATGGCAACACATGAAAATCGAGCGTGCGCAAGGCTTCCACCAAGCAGCTACGTGTCGCGATCACCTTGCCGCAGGTCTCTTCGAAATAGGCGCGATCGTTCATCGCGGCAGTCGCGCCGGCGAGCGCGAAGCGATCCAGTGGATAGGAATTGAAACTGTCCTTGACCCGCACCAACGCCTCGATCAACGTCGGATGGCCGATGGCATAGCCAACGCGCAAGCCTGCTAGCGAGCGGGCCTTGGATAAGGTATGGGTGACCAGAAGCTGGGGGAAGCGATCGACCAGGCCGACCGCCGATTCCGTACCGAAGTCTACATACGCCTCATCGACCACGACAACGCTATCGGGATTCGCTTCGAGCAGGCGCTCGATCTCGGACAGGGCCAATGGGCACCCTGTGGGGGCATTAGGGTTAGGGAAGATGATGCCGCCGTTTGGCCGCAGATAGTCGTCGATATCGATCTGGAAATCCTGGGTCAACGGCACGGTCAGGTAATCAATGTCATATAACCCGGCATAGACCGGGTAAAAGCTGTAGGTGATGTCCGGGAACAGCAAGGGTGCGTCATGCTTCAGCAAGGCCTGGAAGACATGCGCGAGCACTTCGTCCGAGCCGTTGCCGACGAACACCTGTTGCGGTTTCAGCCCATGGAAGTCGGCGATGGCCGCGCGCAGTTGGTCGGCGTTCGGATCAGGATACAGGCGCAGACTATCGCCGACCTCGCGCTCCAAGGCTTCAAGCACCCTTGGGCTAGGGCCATAGGGGTTTTCATTGGTGTTGAGCTTGACCAGATTGTCGATCTTCGGCTGCTCGCCCGGGACATAGGGCGTCAGCTGGTGCACGACCTGGCTCCAGTATTTGCTCACGTCAGTCCTTCAGGCGGTATTCAGCGGAGCGCGCGTGGGCTTGCAAACCTTCGCCATACGCGAGTGTGGCGGCGATCCGCCCCAGCTTCTGGGCGCCATCGGCGGAGACCATGATCAGGCTGGAACGCTTCTGGAAGTCATAGACGCCCAATGGCGACGAGAATCGTGCCGTACGGGAAGTCGGCAACACGTGATTAGGTCCTGCACAGTAATCGCCCAGGGATTCGCAGGTATCGCGACCCATGAAGATGGCGCCGGCATGCTTGATTTTCTTGCTGAACGCGAGCGGATCGTCGACAGAGAGCTCCAAATGCTCCGGGGCAATGTAATTGGAGAGACGGGCAGCTTCTTCAAGATCGCGCACTTGAATCAGAGCGCCTCGACTTTCAAGCGAGGTGCGAATGATCTCCTTGCGGGGCATCTCTTCCACCTGGCGGTTAATGCTCGCGGCCACCTTGTCGAGGAAATCAGCATCAGGGGAGAGCAGGATGGCTTGTGCCAATTCGTCGTGTTCTGCCTGTGAGAAGAGATCCATGGCGATCCAGTCCGGGTCGGTCTTGCCGTCGCAGATCACCAGGATCTCCGAAGGGCCGGCCACCATATCGATACCGACCACACCAAACACGCGACGCTTGGCTGCTGCGACGTAGGCGTTACCCGGACCTACAATCTTGTCGACCTGCGGCACGGTCTGGGTACCGTACGCCAACGCACCCACCGCCTGTGCACCACCGATACAAAATACGCGATCGACACCGCAGACGGCCGCCGCAGCCAGCACCAACGCGTTCTTCTCGCCGTCAGGTGTCGGTACCACCATGATGAGCTCTTGCACGCCCGCGACCTTGGCCGGGATGGCGTTCATCAACACCGAGGAAGGATAGGCCGCCTTGCCGCCCGGCACATAGAGGCCGACGCGGTCCAGTGAAGTCACTTGCTGACCGAGCAACGTGCCGTCGTCCTCGGTATAGGTCCAGGACGACATGAGTTGCTTCTCATGATAGCTACGCACGCGGTCCGCCGCCTCGCGGAGGGCCTTACGCTGTTCGGCAGGCAAGTTATCGAGCGCTGCCTTGAGTTCCTTTTGGGACAGCTCCAGTTCGGCCATGGTCGCGGCTTGCAAACGATCGAAACGATGGGTGTATTCCAGCACCGCGGCATCGCCGCGGGTTTTGACATCGCGCAGGATATCGGCCACGACCTGATCGATCTTGTCATCCTGCGCCGTTTCGAAGGCCAGCAGGTCCTTGAGCGCTTGCTCGAACCCTACGTCGGCAGTTGATAAACGTCGAATATCCATAAATGAACCTAGTTGTTGTCTGCGACCGCTTTGGCAAAACTATCCATGATAGGTTGCAAGGCATCGCGTTTCAGTTTGAGTGAAGCCTGGTTGACGATCAGGCGCGAACTGATGTCGGCGATCTCTTCCACGGCTTTCAGGTTGTTGGCGCGCAAGGTACCGCCGGTGCTTACGAGATCGACGATGGCATCGGCCAACCCGACCAGCGGCCCGAGTTCCATCGAGCCGTAAAGCTTGATCAGGTCGACATGCATGCCCTTGTCGGCAAAGTGCTCGCGTGCCGTCTGCACATACTTGGTCACCACCTTCAGGCGTGCACCGCGACGGATAGATCCGAAATAATCGAAATCGTCGCGCACCGCCACCATCATCTTGCACCGGGCGATCTTGAGATCCAGCGGCTGATAGAGTCCGGCTCCGCCATGTTCGTTCAATACATCCTTGCCGGCGATCCCAAGGTCGGCTGCGCCGTATTGCACATAGGTGGGGACGTCGCTGGCACGGACGATGATCAGGCGAACGTCATCGCGGTTGGTAGGCAGGATCAGCTTGCGCGAGGACTCGGGCGCCTCGAGCGCAGTGATGCCGGCCGCTGCCAGCAGCGGGGTCGTCTCCTCAAAGATTCGGCCTTTGGATAAGGCGATGGTGATCATAAGATCCTCTGTATTAATGGACGCGCCGGACTTTTGCGCCCAGGGCGGTCAACTTCTCTTCCAGCTTCTCATAGCCACGGTCGAGATGATAGATACGCTCGATCGTGGTCTCACCGCGGGCCACCAGGGCGGCCAGCACCAGGCTAGCCGAAGCGCGCAGGTCGGTCGCCATGACGGTAGCACCGTCCAAATGATCGACGCCACGCACGATCGCGGTGTTGCCCTCGACATGGATATCGGCACCCAGACGCTGCATCTCCTGCACATGCATGAAGCGGTTCTCGAAGATGGTCTCGACCACATGGCCTGCACCATCCGCCACCGTATTCAGGGCCATGAATTGGGCCTGCATATCGGTGGGAAAGGCAGGGTGCGGCGCAGTACGGATATTCACCGACTTCAGCCGGCCATTGCCTGTGACCGTGATACTGTCGCTGTCGTGCTCGACGTGGGCGCCCGCTTCACGCAGTTTTTCGATAACGGCATCGAGCAAGTCCGCGCGTGCATTGCGCAATTTTACCTTGCCGCCGGACATCGCGGCAGCCACCATGTAAGTGCCTGCCTCGATACGGTCGCAGATGATGGCATGCTCGGTACCCTTGAGACGTTCCACACCATGCACAGTGATGACATCGGTCCCCACGCCCTCGATGCGAGCTCCCATTTTGATCAGGCACTCTGCCATGTCGACCACTTCCGGCTCACGAGCGGCGTTCTCCAGGACCGTCGTTCCCTCGGCGAGCGCGGCGGCCATCATGAGGTTCTCGGTACCGGTGACGGTCACCAGATCCATGAAGATACGTGCGCCCTGCAGACGCTTGTTCGGCAGATGCGCGGTACTGGCTTCGATATAACCGTGCTCGATATGGATCTCGGCACCCATGGCTTTCAAGCCCTTGATATGCAGGTCCACCGGGCGCGAACCGATGGCGCAGCCACCGGGCAATGAGACACGGGCATGACCGAAGCGTGCCAACAAGGGGCCCAGTACGAGGATAGAGGCACGCATCGTCTTGACCATTTCGTAGGGCGCCTCATGCGAGGTGATTTGGCTCGCATCGAGCGTGACGGCGTTCTGTCCCTCTTTGCTGACCTGCACGCCCATGTGTTCTAGCAAATGGTAAGTGGTGCCGACATCACGTAATGCAGGCACGCTGGTCAACCGCAACGGGGTCTCGGCCAGCAATGCCGCACAGATGATAGGCAACGCGGCATTCTTGGCGCCCGAGACGGTGACTTCACCCTGTAGCGGCACGCCGCCTTCGATGACGAGCTTATCCAATTAGGCGGCCGCTTCCTGCAGCAGTTTCTGCAATTCGCCCTGCTCGTAAAGGTCGCGCATGATATCGGCGCCACCGATGAATTCGCCCTTGATGTAGAGCTGCGGGATGGTCGGCCAGTTGGCATAGACCTTGATGCCGTCACGGATGGCCGGATCGGCCAAGACATCGACAGCGACAAAATCCTTCACACCACTGGCTTGCAGGATCTGTACCGCCAGGCCCGAGAACCCGCATTGCGGGAACTTGGGGCTGCCCTTCATGTAGAGCACGACCGGATTGGCCTTGATCTGATTCTTGATGATCTCTTGTGTATCCATTTCATTACTCTCCATATCGTGATTCGTTGTAGCCGATGACGGCTCGGCGCCCTATTTGTCCGCGAACTTGGCCCAGGCCTCTGGGGTGAAGGTGCGCATGGACAAGGCGTGGATCTCTTCACGCATGCGGTCGCCCAATGCCTGGTAGACCAATTGATGTTGCTGCACCATGTTCTTGCCCGTGAATTGCGCACTGACGATAACAGCCTCGAAGTGCTGGCCATCGTCGCCAAGCACTTGCACGTGGTCGCAGGGCAAGCCCTGCATGATGTAATCCCGTAATTCAGCCGCGCGCAGCATATCGATCCTGTCTTGGGTTAGTCCTTGAGGTTAGTCCTTTGGGCTAACCCCGTAATTTATAGCCGGATTTCAGCATTTTCAAAGTCAGCCATGATAGGACAAAAAAGCTACCAGCGACAACGCTTAAGCTGATGGCAGGGGAAATATCCCCTGTACCGAAGAAGCCGTAGCGGAACCCGTCGATCATGTAGAAGAACGGGTTGAAATGCGACACGGTCTGCCAGAATGGCGGCAGGGAATGGATCGAATAGAACACACCGGACAGGAAAGACAACGGCATGATGATGAAATTCTGGAATGCTGCCATCTGGTCGAACTTGTCAGCCCAGATGCCAGCCACGATACCGAACGCACCCAGCAAGGCACTGCCGGTGATGGCGAACGCCAGGATCAACCAAGGATAGGTGATGGGCAGATCGACGAACAGAATGGCGACTAGGTAGATGCCCAGGCCGACGACCAAGCCGCGGATCACGGAAGCCGCGAGGAAAGCCAGGAAGAACTGCAGATAGGAGATCGGCGTCAACAGCACAAACACGAGATTGCCCATGACCTTGGACTGGATCAGACTGGAAGAGCTGTTAGCGAAGGCATTCTGCAACACGGACATCATGATCAAGCCCGGGATCAGGAACGTCGTATAGCTGACACCATGCACCTGGACCCGTCCTTCCAGCACATGCGAGAACACCAGTAAATAAAGTAAGGCGGTCATCACCGGTGCAGCGACTGTCTGGAAACTGACGCGCCAGAAACGCAGCAATTCCTTTTTGAACAAAGTCCAAGGCCCGCGAAGATTCGCCATCATGCGCGCCCCACCAAGTTGACGAACACATCTTCCAGATCGGCTTCAATCAGCTGCATGTCGACGACGGCCACATTGGCGGCACGTAACTCGGTCAGGACGAACTCGACCTGCGCCACCTCATTGAGCGCCAGCGTGTAGTCCAGACCATCTGCGAACTTGACCAGATCCATCAGGCTGGTCGGCAAAGCGTCAGCGAGCTTGAGCTGCAGATTCTTGCCCGGCAGGCGATTCAGCAGGTTTTGCGTGCTATCGAGCGCGACGATCTCGCCCTGTTTCATCATCGCCACGCGAGAGCACAGGGTCTCCGCTTCTTCAAGGTAGTGCGTGGTGAGGATGATAGTGTGACCCTCGCGATTGAGGCGTTTGATGAATTCCCACAACATCTGGCGCAATTCGACGTCGACACCGGCGGTCGGCTCATCCAGCACGATCACGGGCGGCTTGTGCGCTAACGCCTGTGCGATCAATGCACGGCGCTTCATGCCGCCCGACAATCTTCGCATATTGGTATGGGCTTTATCCGTCAGTCCCAGGCATTCGATGATCTCATCGACCCAGGCATCGTTCTCCCGACCACGGCCGAAATAACCAGCCTGGAAGCGCAGCATCTCGCGCACGTTGAAGAACGGATCGAATACCAGTTCCTGCGGCACGACACCCAGGGCACGCCGTGCGTCGGCATATTGCGCCTGTACATCGAAACCCAGCACCGACAACTTGCCGCTCGTCGGCTTCAGCAAACCAGCTAGCAGGTTGATCAGGGTGGATTTGCCGGCTCCGTTAGGCCCGAGCAAGGCAAAGAACTCACCTTGTTCGATGGTCAGATCCACCCCTTTCAGTGCTGCCAAGCCACCGAAATGCTTTTGGACCTGCTCGAGTTGAATCGCGGGAATCATAGGGTCTGGTATGGGGTCATTGCCCCGATACTCAATGGGAAGTTTGTGGGATCAGCTCTAGCACGCCATATAGCGTGGCCAGGCTCAACAGGTTCTTCGGCAGATTGGCGAAGGTGACTTTATGTTTACTGGCATGCGCCTGGCGCAACCATTCGAACATCAGACTGATGCTGGCAGTATCCACATCAGACACTTCAGCCAGGTCGATCTCGACGTTCTGCGCGTTACCGAGCGCAGCACTCTCGGACAACAGGTCGCAGATGTGGTCAGCGGTGATGTCACCACTGACCAACCAGCGATTGCCTTGTAAGGTGATCTGGGCCAATTGATTACGCTTACTTGTTCTTGGTTGCGAGCTTCTCGATCAGGCCGTCCATGCCGGACTGCTTGATCTCATTGCTGAACTGGCTGCGATAGTTGGTCACCAGGCTCACGCCTTCGATGACGATGTCGTAGACCTTCCAGCTGTCACCGTTCTTTTCGAGGGCATAGTCGACTGCCACAGGCTGACCACCTGGCTGTACGATCTCGGTCTTGACCGTGACATCGGTATCGCCAGGCTGGCTGCGCAATGGCTTGTATTCGATGGTCTGGTTACGGTACTTGGACAAGGCGGTCGCGTAGGTCCGCAACAGCAGGCTACGGAACTCTTGCTGGAAAGCGGCTTGCTGCTCCTTGGTGGCGCGATGCCAGTGCTTACCCAGCACCATGCGGCAGACGCGATCGAAATTGAAGTTGGGCAGGATCTTCTCTTCAGCCAGCGCGAACACCTTCTTCTGATCGCCGTTCTGGATATCCTTGTCCTTCTTGATGATGGTCAGCACGTCTTCCGCGGTACTCTTGACCAGCTCATCGGGGCCGATGGCAGCCAGCGCCAGCTGCGTAGAAGCCATCAACATGATACCCAACAAACACTTGATGATGCTGTTCATGCTTTATTCCGTCTCTTTCTTGTCATTGGATTCGGAAGCCTTGTTGTAGAGGAATTGACTGATCATCTTTTCCAGTACCACTGCGTCCTGAGTGTGCGTGATTTTATCACCATTCTGCAGGCTCGCTTCGTCACCGCCGGCCTCAAGACCGACGTATTGCTCGCCCAACAGGCCAGCCGTATAGATATTGGCAAACGTATCCTTGGGGAAGGGGTAGCGCTTGTCTACCTTTAGGGTCACCTTTGCCTCATAAGTTTCAGTATCGAACTGAATGGCATCGACCCGGCCCACGACGACACCCGCACTTTTGACCGGGGCGCGTGGCTTCAGACCGCCGATATTTTCGAATGCCGCTGTCACGGTGTAGGTCTCACCGATATCGCTGGACGTGAGATTCCCCACTTTCATGGCCAGCCCCAATAAGGCTGCTGCGCCAGCGGCGGCGAAGATGCCTACCCATAGATCGATCGTCGTGCGTTCCATTTCTACTCCTCAGTGTGTTCAGCTGATCATGAACGAGGTCAAAACAAAGTCCAGGCCTAATACAGCCAATGATGAATTCACTACAGTACGCGTGGTGGCCCGGCTCACGCCTTCAGCCGTCGGCGGCGCGTCAAAACCTTCGAACAATGCGATCATGGTGCAAGCAACGCCAAAGACGGCACTCTTGATGACACCGTTGACGATATCCGCCTGAAAATCGACATTCGCCTGCATCTGCGACCAGAAGGCTCCGTGATCGACACCGATCAGCGGGACCGCGACCAGGTAACCACCCAGGATACCGACCATCGAGAACAAGGCCGCCAACAAAGGCATGGAGATCACACCGGCCCAGAAACGTGGCGCCACCACCCGCGCAATAGGGCTCACGGCCATCATCTCCATGGCTGACAACTGTTCGGTCGTCTTCATCAGACCGATCTCCGCGGTGATCGCCGTACCGGCACGACCGGCAAACAAGAGGGCCGTCACCACAGGTCCAAGTTCACGTACCAGCGACAGCGCCACCAGCACGCCAATGGCTTCGGACGAGCCGTATTTCTGCAACGTGTTGTAGCCTTGCAGAGCCAGCACCATGCCTACAAAGAACGCCGATACCAGGATGATGACCAGTGACATGACGCCTGTGAAATAGATCTCGCGTATCGTCAGATGCAGGCGACGGAAGCTTTCCCCAGAATAGATGAGCGTGTAACCGAAGAACCGGACTGCAGCCCCCAGGCGCCAGAGGCGATCGATAATGCGATGGCCAATGCCACGTAACTTACCTGCAATCGCGTTAAGCATCATGGCCTCTCAACATATCTTTCCTGTAATCAGGTGCTGAATAATGGAAAGGGACCGGACCATCGACGTCGCCATGCACGAACTGATGCACGAAGGGCTCGGTCGACTGACGCAGGCCGTCCGGCGTCCCTTCTGCTTCCACCACACCGTTGGCCACGATGTAGACGTAATCGGCGATGGCGAATGCCTCTTTCACGTCGTGCGTGACGACGATAGAGGTCGCACCCAGCGCGTCGTTCAGTTTCTTGATGAGGTTGCAGGTGACGCTCATGGAGATCGGATCGAGACCAGTGAACGGCTCGTCGTACATGACAATCTCGGGGTCCAGCGCCACCGCCCGCGCCAAAGCGACTCGGCGGGCCATGCCGCCTGACAGTTCTGTAGGCATGAGATTGCGGGCGCCGCGTAAACCGACGGCATTGAGCTTCATCATCACCAGATCGCGGATGATGGTTTCCGGAAGATCCGTATGCTCGCGAATAGGAAAGGCCACATTTTCGTAGACCGAAAGGTCTGTGAACAAGGCACCGAACTGGAACAGCATGCCCATCTTGCGACGCAGCAAGTATAGCCCGTGACGATCCTGCTCATGCACGACCTTACCGTCAACCAGTACTTTTCCGTGCGTCGGCTTCAGCTGTCCGCCGATCAACCGCAACAAGGTCGTTTTGCCGCTACCGCTGCCGCCCATGATGGCGACAACCTTGCCGCGCGGGAAAGACATATTAATGCCTTTGTGCAGCAAGCGACCCTTGTAGCCAAATGATAGATTGTCGATTTCGACGATGTTGTCAGACATGTTGATCTGGTCAGTTTTATTCAGCGGCTTATTCTAATGCAAATCAGCGCCTGAACATAACTTTACGTACAACGCCAGCAATAAAAAAGCCCGCCTGAGCGGGCTTTTTAACTATTCAGATTAGAACGCCAGACACACCAGATAGGTTGTGGAATCCACAGGAGCGGCGACACCGATACTCGGTGTGCCATTTACGACGACACGCATCGAGCCTGTGCTGCCGATACCGTCATCCAGCGTCGTATCGAGTTGCTTGGCGAATTTACCCAGGATACCGTCAGAACAAATGACATACGCACCAGAGATACCACCAGCGGTCGGGAGGACAGAAACTGCAGTGAACCCACTGACGCTTTGAACCCCGATACGTCCGCCATCCGCATTGCGTGGCACGTAGGTCGCTGGCGTAGTTGCATCGGTACTGCCTGCAGCCAGGCCAGCCAGTCGCACGTGCTGCCAGAAAAGATAGGATTCGTCGGTCACCGTGGTTGAATTCCAGGCACCTTCGATGATGGCGTTGCCTGCAGTACCTGGCGTAGTAGCCAAGGTGCCGGTCACATGGGCCACAGCGGCAGCATCGTCACCCGGGAGCGCCTTGAACTTATCCTGATATCCATAGATGTAGACCTGGATATTCTTAAAATCAGTCGCCATATTCTTGACCTTGGCACTATTGATCAACTCCTGCCCCTTGAGCACGCCGCCCAATAGCAATCCAATGATGACCAACACGATCGCCAGTTCAATCAGGGTGAAACCAACCTGCTTTTTCATTATGTTATCCTTCGCCCCATGGCGCTGAATGGTTGATAGTTACGCAAACGAGATTAGCGCAAAGAGTCATCTGCATTTTTTGTGCCAGTTTGAAATCCCGCTATAAGCGCCGGATTCGAACGATTTTTGAGCTGAATTGATTGAAATTTCAAATGAATGATGTCGAAAATACGTCAATATTGCCAAAAATTCGACATATTCAACACTTGCAAAGCGATAGATCATGAAGCTGCCATCAAGCATCAAACACTTCAAAGAGCGCCAATGGGAACTCGCGCTCATGCTGCTTTCATTGCATGTCGTCCTCCTTTTCGGGTTCAACGATATCGTCGATCGCGCCATCATCCTTTGTCACTATGGGTTGTTTCTCTTATGGCAACCCATCTGGCGTACTAACGATAAGCTCTCGCCACCAGCTGCCATCCTGTTCCTCATCGCTGGGGTCAGCCTGATCTTTTTCGCAGGATGGTGGTTGTTGGCCCTCTGGCTGACCGGCCTGTTCGGTTTATTGGGTGGCCGGGTATTCTCATCGCGCGCACGTTCCACGCGCATCGGCTATCTATTGGCGGCGGGTTACCTGCTCTCGGTGCTCATCATGTGGGTGGTGCCAAAACTATTAGACGCATCCGAAGACATCGCAGCCACCCATTTCGTCGTCACCTACTTATTGCCGACATTGCCTTTGGGCATCCTGCTGACGTTCCGCGAACCCGAGGAAGCCGACCAGCCTCCGATCCTGGATTTCTTCTACACCCTTCTGCTGATGCTACTTGCGGTGATCCTGGTACTAGGCAGCTTCGCCATCCAGGCATCGAGTTCGTCCAATTATGCTGAAGTCATCCTGAAAGTGATCTTTGGATTAGCCTTCACTTTGCTGACGATCAGCTGGCTATGGAACCCGCGTGCGGGCTTCGCCGGCCTTGGGCAATTACTGTCCCGCTATTTGCTCAGTGTAGGGATGCCGTTTGAGAAATGGGTACGCAACATCGCGGAACATGCTGAGCAGGAATCGAGCGCGGAACAATTCACGCAATCAGCGATGCTGGAGATCTCCACGTTGCCCTGGGTCAGCGGGCTGAGCTGGATCACGGATGATAGCCACGGTACCTATGGATACAAAGGCAGTCATCGGGCGGATTTCGAATTCCATAACTTTCATTTGTCGCTGTACACGAAATGGCCGCTGACGCCCGCGTTGACCATCCACGTCAAGCTCTTGACCCAGATCGTCGGAGAGTTCTATGAAGCCAAACGACGTGAGGAGACGATGCGGCAGTCTGCCTATATGCAGGCGGTCTATGAGACCGGCGCGCGTCTGACGCATGACATCAAGAACCTGATCCAATCGATGAGCGCATTATGCAGTGCGGCCGAACAAACCCCGGATAACGAGAGTGACCGCTTGCTGGCATTGATGCGCAGACAGCTGCCGCAACTCAACCAACGGCTCGCCCTGACATTGGATAAATTACAGGCGCCGCGCAAGGAAGGCGTTCGCATGATGGATGTCGCCTACTGGTGGACGAGCTTGAAACAGCGTTACAGTCAGGTTGGCAATCTCACCTTCGGCAGCCCGGAGCTCGCCAACATCGAGGTCGATGCCGAAGTACTGGATAGCGTGGTGGATAACCTCATCCAAAATGCCATCGCAAAGTCCAAACAGCAGCCAGGCATCACCATTCAGTGCGCCGTATCCGGAAGCGACCGTTTCTGTATCGACGTCGTGGACACGGGAGCCGCCATGCCGGCGGCGGTCGCCGAACAGCTGTTCAAGAAGAATGTGAGTTCAGAGACGGGCCTGGGGATCGGCTTGTACCACGCGCATAGACAATCTGCACAAGCCGGCTATCGCCTGAGCCTGGCTGACAATCGGGATGGCGCGGTACGTTTCCGACTGGAAAGTGTGAATCAATCCTGAGATATTGGGCTGCTGCTGACGTTTGGCTTATAGCGCTCCGTAGGAATGCAGGCCCGACAGGAACATATTGACGCCGAGGAAGGCGAACGTCGTCACCAATAGCCCGACCAGCGACCACCACGCGAGGATCGGGCCGCGCAAGCCCTTGACCATGCGCAAATGCAACCAAGCGGCGTAGTTCAGCCAGACGATCAGTGCCCAGGTCTCTTTCGGATCCCACGACCAGTAACCGCCCCAGGCTTCAGCCGCCCACATGGCACCGAGGATGGTCGCGATCGTGAAGAACGCGAATCCGACCGCGATGGCCTTGTACATCACATCATCCAAGGTATCCAGTGCCGGAAGTTTTGTTGCCAGGATGCCGCGTTCCGCCAGCAAGTAAGCCAGCGCGACCATGGCGGCAAGCGAGAATGCACCGTAGCCGACGAAATTCGCCGGCACATGGATCTTCATCCAGTAAGACTGCAGGGCAGGTACCAGCGGCTGGATCTCATGGGCCTGGCGATCGAAGGTATACCAGAGGATGAAGCCTACTGCCGCACTGACCACCAGCAGGACGAAGCCGCCGAGCTGACGCGTGTTATAGCGCTGTTCATAGTACAGATAGAGCAAGGCTGTGATCAGGCAGAACAGGATGAACACTTCATACAGGTTGCTGATCGGGATGTGCCCAACTTCCGGCGCGATAAGGTAGGACTCATACCAGCGCACCATCAGACCGACCAAGCCCATGAGCACGGCTGCCCAAGTCATGCTGGAAGCGAATTTACCGGCGAATTCCGACCGGGTGAACATCGCGAACCAGTAGATCAGCATCGCCAGGACGAACAATACGTTCATCCACATGACGGCCGATTGGCTGGAGATCAGGTATTTGAGCAGGAAGGCCTGGTTGGCGCGACCCAGATCAGCGTCATAGAGGCTGATGGCGAACAGGCTGATCGCACCGACGCCGATCACCAGCATGCGCAAAGGTTTCCATTGCCAGCCCAGCCAGCTGAAGACCGCTGCCGCACCGAACAGGAAACTCTTCTCGTAGACATCCATATAGTTGCCGTATTGCACATAGGCAAAGACGGCCCCTATAACCAATATCAGCGAATAGAGCCAATCCTGCCAGCTCAGCCGCTTCAAGAGAGGGACAGGCACATCATCCAGGATTGCGGTGTTCATCGAAGCATTCTCCATCAACGGGTGCGCAACACTTTATCAAGCTGCGCCTTGTAACGTTCGTATTCAACATCAAGATCACGGTTCTTGCGGTTGGCTGACATGGCAAACAATACCTCGTTCGTCTGGGGTTTGACCAACAGCCAGATTCTGCGTTCACGGATATAGATCATCGCAAAGATGCCCAGGACCAACAACACAGAACCAGAATAAACCAGATTCTTGCCCGGCGACTTGGTCAGCTGCAGACCGCTCGCCTCCCGATGCTCGTATTGCGTTAGCTGCAGATAGAACGGCGCGCCATAGAAATAGAGGTCACTGATGGCGTTGAGGCTCTCCTGCAGGAATTGCTGGTTCTCCTCATTCGGGCTTTCCGCTTGCTTACCGCTGCGTTCGCGGCTCAGGTTGTAGGCTTCGAACGCTGCGCCATTGACGATCTTGAGATAGGTCTGCGCCGCTTTTTCGCGTTCCGCTTCCGGCACGGATTTCTCAATCATATCCGCAACACGGGTATACCCTCCCTTGGCGAACGCGTCGAGCAGCTGCACCACGCTGGCCTCGAACTTCTGCTGCGTCAAGTCACCTGAAGATCGTTCACCGAACGCCACTTTTGCGAATCTTCTGGCGATCTCGGCATGCTGGCTTTCATCGAACAAGGTGGTCCGCAACCGCATGAAGCCATCGATAGTGAAGTCCTCGTCTGCCGGGATACGCAGGTAACGGAAATCCTCTTGCTGCGTCTCGCGCATGCCTGAGACGAAATAGGGACGGCCACTCAGCAGCAATGGCTGCATGTAGTTCACATATTCCTTGGCCTGCCCCTGGGTGTCGCGCACCTTAAATGTGACATTCGGGCCGACATTCTGCGGTTTCCCCTTGCCGTCCCCGGTGAGATTGAGGATGTTGAACATACGGAAGTCGTTGAACTCCAGTGTAAGCGCATCATCGCCTTCGCCTAGCTTGGCCTTCTTGAAGATCGTGCCATCAACTTCAAGCGGCTTCGACTGGGTGCTGAACAAGCCCCAGACGTTCAGCTTGAGTTTGGTGCCGCCATCCTGGAAATCGGACTGGTAGATGGCGACGCCCTTGTAGATCAGCGGGTGATTGACACTGATCGTATGGGCCAGTGGCTCTTTCAGCTCCGGATCGATGATCAGCAAGTCACTTTCGAAGGATTTAGGCTGGCCAGTCGCGTAATGCTCGATACGGAAATCCTTGAGCTCGATGCGGAACGGCAGCTCCTGCACCAGGTAGCCGTCGCGCATGCGCTGGAAGGCCACATCGGAACTGGTGCCCTCAGGCAGGGTCATGTTGGCACGGAACGACAGGTTGGCGATGCTCAAGCGACTGACAGCAGGCACCTCGGATTCTGGGATGTCTAGCGTTTCGACTTTCTTGTAGCCGAGCAACTCCTGCACCTTGAACGGCACATTGCCGTCCAGCAACCCGCCGACGCAGATGATGACGATCGCGGCATGGGTGAAGATATAGCCGAGACGCTGGTAGCTCCCAGCCTTGGCCGCGATGAGTTCACCGCCATCCGCATGGCGGACCGTTTTGAAACGGAAGCCTCGCAAAGTTAGGAACTGTTGCAGATTCTGGCAGGTATCGTCGAAACTATGCACCGACTGATACGCGTGCTTGTGGCTGAAGGCCCGCAGGGATTTTTCCGTGGCTGTCTCGCGGTAAGTCCTGAGCTCGCTCAGCATCAGCGGACTGTTGCGATAGATACACAAACTGGTAGAGATCACCAGGAACAACAGGATGAGCAGGAACCAGGCGCTGTGGTAAACGTCGTAAAGTCCCAGCATCTCGAAGAAGTCGAACCAGAACTGGCCAAACTGGATGATGTAGTTGGCGTAAGGCTCGTTCTGCTTGAGCACGGTGCCGATGATGGATGCGATACCGATCACCGTCAGCAGGCTGACAGCGAAACGCATCGAACTCAGAAGCTCGTAGAATTGCTTGGAGGTGGTAATGGCTGGCTTCAAAGCTGGCTCTGGAAAAAATTAAGGGTGGTCACGCCACCCTTAAATGCACCAAATTACGAATGGGCTGTCCGCTTACTTCAGGCCTTGGATGTAGTCGGCAACGGCGGCCATATCTTCATCGGAAAGCTTGGCAGCGACAGAACGCATCATCTTGGCGGCGTCGTTAGCACGTTGACCAGCACGGAAGCTCTTTAGTTGCGCAACCGTGTAATCCGCATGCTGACCGGCGAGACGCGGGAACTGCACGGGAATGCCAGCACCGGCCGGACCGTGACAGGATGCACAGGCCGGCACGCCGACACCCGGGATACCACCCTTGTAGATCTTCTCGCCCACGGATCCCTTGCCGTTGCTCTTGGCGGTACCACCCTTGGCGGCTTGGGTCGCAAAGTAGGCGCCCAGGTTGTCCATGTCTTCCGGGGTCAGGGTCGCAACCATGCCGGCCATGATGGCGTTATTACGCTCGCCCGATTTGAAATTCTTCAGCTGTTTGGTGATGTACTCAGGATGCTGGCCAGCCAGTTTAGGGTAGAGCGGGATCATGCTGTTGCCATCTGCGCCGTGACAGGCTGCGCAGACCTGGTTAGCGATCGTGGTCGCCTTGGCTGGGTCGCCGGCGGCTTGTGCTGAGGTGGCGAGAAAGAGACCGATTGCCGCCAATGCGATGTTACGGAAATTCATACCCTGCTCCTGAATACAAAATCGATTGATGCTGAATATATAAAGCACGCCATTTTATCGAAAACCACGATATCGTGGTAGCATTTTCGGCCTATTCCGAGATCACGCCCAATGCCGCTTTTCCAGAACGCCGAATTCTACATTTCCGCGCATCACCTGCGCGACCTGCCGCCTGCGACCGGCCTGGAAGTCGCGTTTGCCGGACGTTCCAACGCGGGTAAATCCAGCGCCCTGAACACCATGGCCAATCACAATCGCCTGGCCTATGTCAGTAAACAACCGGGGCGTACCCAGCTCATCAACTTCTTCAAGCTGGGCGGCGACCGTTATCTGGTCGACCTACCGGGCTACGGCTATGCCAAAGTGCCGGAAGCCATGCGCCAACATTGGCAGATGACCCTATCGAACTATCTCAGCCATCGCACCAGCCTCAACGGCCTGGTGCTGGTGATGGACTGCCGTCATCCGCTCACTCCCCTTGACCGGCAGATGCTGGATTGGTTCTGCCCCAGCGGGAAACCCGTGCATGTGTTGTTGACCAAATCCGACAAGCTGTCTCGCAGCGCGGCAGGCCAGACCCTCCTCGCCGTGCGCAAGGAGATCAACGAGATCTGGGGTAACTGCACCGTACAACTCTTCTCCAGCCTGAAGAAACAAGGCGTGGAGGAGGCTGAAGCCATCATCGGAAAATGGCTATTCCAAGCCGACGTGGGCGATCAAGCGGAATAAAGCCTGCGGCGCTAAGCGCGCTGGATACGAGACGGTACGATGAATACGCGAGTAACTACGCACGCCAAGTCGGTATTCGCCTGCTCGAGGCTCACATGCGTTTAAAAAGGATATCCCAGACACCGTGGCCTAGCTTGATCCCGCGGTTCTCGAACTTGGTCAGCGGGCGATAATCCGGCTTATCTGCATACTCAGCAGCAGTATTCTCCAGCATCGGTTCGGCTTTCAGTATCTCCAGCACCCACTCCGCGTATTCCTGCCAGTCGGTCGCCACGTGCAGGTAAGCGCCCGCTTTCAGTTTGCGGCATAGCAGCTGCACGAAGCCGGCCTGGATGAGGCGGCGTTTGTGATGTCGTTTCTTGTGCCAGGGATCGGGGAAGAAGATATGCACGCCATCCAGGCTCCCATCCGCGATCATGTGATTCAGCACTTCCACCGCATCATGCTGGATGATGCGCAGATTGCTCAGGCCCAACTCCTGGATCTGCTTGAGCAGGCTCCCCACTCCGGGCGTATGGACCTCGATACCGAGAAAATCCCGTTCCGGCTGGCCTTGTGCGATCTTCGCCGTACTCTCACCCATGCCGAAACCGATCTCCAGGATCTTCAGGCTGTCTTTCCTGCCGAACAGGGCCGCCAGATCCAGCGGGATATCCGGCTGATAAGGCACACCGAATACCGGCATCCCGGTCTCCAGGGCACGCTCCTGGGCGACCGTCAGCCGGCCCTGGCGCAGCACGAAACTCCGGATCGGGCGATTCCGTAACTGCTCGTTGTTGTCTTGATCTTGCATGGATGGGGCTTTGAAAGGCAAAGGCGGGATTATAGCGGAGTCACTTGCTCAAGCGACGCCTCAGAGCGCGCGGGATTTATCGCCCTGGACGAAACCCAGCAACGGTGCGTCATGACGCTTGCCCAGGGCAAGCACCTTGAACAGCTCTCCCATCTCTGCAGGCGACAGGAGTTTCTGCGCTTGCGATGCCAGTTGCAGATAGGCGGTCGAGTCGGCGGGTACGCGACTCAGTAGATCGGTGATACCGCAGTTGATGAGGAATTGCGCCTGGGTGGTATAGCCGGACAAGCGCATGCCTTTCGCCACGCCCGCTTCAGCGACCGTGGTGAAATCCACATGGGCCGTGATGTCCTGCAAACCGGGATAGAGGAAAGGATCGTTATGCGCATGATGGCGGTAATGGCACATCAACGTGCCGTGGTCCCGCTGGGGGTGGTAATACTCGCGTCTCGGGAAGCCATAATCGATCAGCAGGATCAGGCCGCTCTGTAGCATTTCCGCCAGGCTGCCGATCAAGGCGGACGCCGATGGACAGACCTCCGTCAGGTAATTCTCCGGCAGGCCCAAGGTATCGACCACCATCGCCGATACCGACGCGATGCCATCCCGATCCGCCCAGACGAAAGCCTCGCCCTGAGAGGCCACGCCGCGCTCGAAGACGCCTTGATGACGGCCGACGATATGTACCGGCAATGCATCCAGCACTTCGTTAGCCAGCACCAGACCGCGGAAGCTGTCCGGCAACGCATCCAGCCACTCGACTTTGGCGAACAGTTCCGGCGGCAACCGTTGTGACAAGGTCTGCAGCTGCACAGCACGCAAATGGGCGCTCACTTCCAGTATCAAGTAACGATGAGGCACCGTCTCCAGCCGTTGCAGCTCGAGTAGCAGCTCGGCAGCCAGCCGTCCGGTGCCCGCCCCGAGCTCCAGGACATCACCCTCAGACTCACCGATGACCTGTGCCGCTTGTCGAGCCAGGCACTGGGCGAACAGCGGCGAGAGCTCGGGTGCGGTGACAAAATCTCCGGCGCCCCCGAACTTTTGCGCGCCGCCGCTGTAATAACCAAGTCCCGGCGCGTAGAGCGCAAGGTGCATATAGCGCGCGAAATCGATCCAGCCACCCGCCCGGGCGATCTCCTCTCGAATATGTGCGGCCAGGGATTGGCTGTGGCGCAGTGCCTCCGCATCTGGAATGGGCATTGGTGTCATGTTGAATAGATTATAATACTTGGATGGAAACCCGCATGAATTCTGGCTTGGAAGACAAGGTCGTCTTGATCACCGGTGGCGCGAAGCGCGTAGGCGCTTCCATTTGTCGGCTGCTGCACGCCGGCGGCGCGAAACTCATGATCCACTATCGCAGTTCGGCAGGCGAGGCACGTGCATTGCAATCCGAACTCAACCTGTTACGCCCGAATTCCGCTGCCATCATCCAGGGCGACCTGCTCAACCTCGCCATCCTGCCAAGCCTGGTGCAAGAGACGATCGGTCATTTCGGCAAACTGGATGTGCTGATCAACAATGCCTCCAGCTACTATCCGACAGAGATCGGCGAGATCGACGATACCCAGTGGGAAGACCTGATGGGTTCCAACCTCAAGGCCCCCTTGTTCCTCGCGCAAGCAGCAGCGAGCGAGCTACGCAAGCAGCACGGCAGCATCGTCAACATCACCGACATGCATGTGGAACGTCCGAAGAAAGGCTACATCGTTTATAGCGTGGCCAAGGCCGGACTGATGACCCTGACCAAATCGCTGGCACTGGATCTCGCGCCGGATGTACGCGTCAATGCCGTCGCACCCGGACCGGTGCTCTGGCCGGAGGATAATCCCCAATTCGACGAGGTATATCGTCAACGCGTCATCTCGCAAACCCTGCTCAAGCGCATCGGTGAAGGTGACGACGTCGCCAAGGCGGTGCGCTTCCTGATCCAGGACGCCCCCTTCATCACCGGCCAGGTCATCGCCGTCGATGGTGGGCGCTCGCTCAACCTATAGGCTGTACTCCATGATCAAGCACCTTCCCGACAACGCCTCCGGCAACTTCATCAAACTGCGCAATAGCCTCATCAGCGCGACTGGTAAAGCCATCGGCGATTACAACATGATCGAGGAAGGCGACACGGTGCTGGTCTGCATGAGCGGCGGCAAGGACTCACATGCCATGCTCATGATCCTGCTGGCGCTCCAGGAACGGGCGCCGATCGACTTCAAGCTCATCGCCATGAATCTCGACCAGAAGCAGCCGGGATTCCCCGAGCACATCCTGCCGGCATACCTGAAGAAACTGGGCGTGGACTATCGCATCGTCGAGGCCGACACTTACTCCATCGTCAAGGAGAAGATCCCTGAAGGCAAGACCACCTGCTCGCTGTGCTCGCGCCTGCGTCGTGGTGTCATCTACACCACGGCAAAGGAACTCGGCGCCAACAAGATCGCCCTCGGCCACCATCGGGACGACATGGTCGAGACACTGTTCCTCAACATGTTCTTCGGCGCCAAACTCAAGGCCATGCCGCCCAAGCTCTCTGCCAACGACGGCCAGCTCATCGTCATCCGCCCGCTGGCTTACTGTACGGAGAAGGATATCGCCGCCTACGCCCGTGCCATGGAATTCCCCATCATCCCGTGCGACCTCTGCGGCTCGCAGGAGAACCTGCAACGGCAGAAAGTGAAAGACATGCTGCAAGCCTGGGAACGTGAGCAGCCCGGACGCATCAACAACATCTTCCGCGCCATGACCAATGTCGAGCCTTCGCATCTGGCCGACACCGAGCTTTATGACTTCAAGGGCATGAGCCAGGCACTGGCGACGGACGAGGACCCGTTGTTCGGGGACATCGCCAAGGAAGACAACGCGGCATTGAGCCTGGCGAGCGCAGAAGGCACCCGCATCGAATTCAAGCGCAACGCGGCTTGAGACCAGCGCTCCAGTATGAAAAAGCCCGCAGCTGCGGGCTTTTTGTCGTCAGCGTGCCTGCACGCCACTTCTTGGCGTAATCCCCAACTACTTTCATGAACCTGTCCGCCAATATGGGCTGGCCGGCATAGGGATCCATGGTGCCGGTCATCAGGCCGTCCAGCAGTTCCAGACGTTTCTGCGGCGCGGGATGTGTCTTGAACATCAAGGCAAGATGACTATCCTGCGCATTGGCCGCTTCTAGCGTCTGCAGCACGGCCGGCAAACCATAAGGGTCATATCCGGCACGTGCGGCAATGACCACGCCCATGCGGTCGGCCTCGAATTCGTCGTCCTTGTCGAGGCCACGGGCGTAAAGCTCGGTACCTGCGCCGATGGCCTTCTCGGCCAATGCCGCATGTTCGCTACTACCGACAGCGATGCTGGCGAGATCCGCCATGAGGCCGGTACGGGCGTTCTTCTGGATGGCATTGAGATGATGCCGTTGCAATACATGCGCCATCTCGTGCGCGAGCACGCCTGCTAACTCGGCCTCGTTACGCATCCGCAACAACAAGCCCTTGGTGATGAAGACGTATCCGCCGGGTGCCGCGAAGGCATTGACGTTCTCGCTATCGAGTACGCCGAAGCGCCAAGGCAGGTCCGGGCGCTCCGTCTGCATCGCCAGCCACCAGCCCAGGCGGCTGACATAGGCCTGCAACTTGTCGTCCTGCACCAGCGGTGCCGCGCCGAGCAGGTTGGCCGCGACACCCTGACCGATCTCGGCTTCGCCTTTGTCATCCACCGTCTTCAAGTCCTTGACCTTGCCGATGGCATCCACCAGTTTGTTGATGCTGAGCTCGAACGCCTGCGACGAGCCTGAGGCTGCGAACAGGACCAGCATGATCATCCATCTTTTCATGATCAACGCCCTCCGCCGAACGTGCTGCTGTTATTGGTCGCCGCCTGCGACATACCCAGATATTCGACCTTCTGGCTTTGTAGCTTTGCACCGCTGGCAAAGCTTTCCGCTTCGCGTTTGCCGCTGGGGAAGCCATCGAGTTTTTTCACGGCGTCGGGGGCCGGTTTTGCGTTCTTCAGCTCTTCGGCGCTGAGGCCGCGCACACCGGTGGCGACGGTGACCCCGGTATTGCCGGAACGTCCGCTACGCGCCACATTGAGCAATGAGCCAAGCCCGCTCTCGCCCTTGGCTGCGGTCCCCGTACCGAGCTTGATGCTGGTCATCTTGAGCCAGCCCTCGCTGCCATCCGCCGCTTTCACCTGCATCCAGCCGCCTTGGCGTTTGACGACATCGAGCACGCTACCCGCAGGCAAACTACTCACGGTCTTGGCATCCGCGAACGGCTCCTGCTTTAGATCGGCCGCGATCAGGGTTTGGCCGGGGTCGCCAGCCAGCACACTCATGGGGAGCAAGAGCAGCCCGAGCAGGAGTAGGTGATGTTTCATGTGATGATTCCCCTTAATCAAGACTTCCGTCGTCATACTTTTGCGTGGCGGTATCAGGCGACTCTTCTTTTGGGCTCGTACAGGCGTACTGCCCGGCTTCGCCCTTTGACTTCATAACTGCCGTGATCGATAAAATCATACGGGCAATGTCCGTTGGCCTGCAACTCGCATAGCTGGCGCGTATCTTCCGAGACCAGCACACGACTGATCCCCTTGGTCTGGCCCTCGATACGGCTGGTCAGGTTGACCGTATCGCCAATGGCCGTGTACTCCTGTTTATTGGGCGAGCCGATGAAACCGACCACGGCCGGACCGCTGTGCACGCCGATTCCGATCTCCAGGCTTTGTCCCACCGGTTTGCCCTGTTGCACCAGTTGTTCGCGGAACTGTTCCAGCTTGTCACTCATGTCCATAGCGGCGGCCACCGCCCGCAAGGCATGGTCCGGCTGTTCGGTCGGCGCACCCCAGAAAGCCATGATGGCATCGCCGATATATTTGTCCAGCGTACCTTGCTGCTGGAACACCGCTTCCGCCTGCAGCGTGAAATACGCATTCAGCAACTCAACCACCTCTTCCGGCGTACTGCCTTCGGACAGTGTGGTGAAGCCGCGAATATCGGAGAACAGTACGCTGATCTGGCGGCTTTTGCCGCTTAGCGATGCCAGGGTCACACCCTTGGCGACCAGCGCCTGTACCACGCGCGGATCAAGAAAGCGACTGAACGTGGCGACGGCACGTTCACGCGCCTTGCGCTCTTCCAGGTATTCCATGAAGGCGGCTACCAGGAAATATAGCCATGCGAAAACGAGCGGCGACAGTACCCACAGCACCAAACTGGCATGCAGGGCCTGGTAAGCCCCCAGTAGGGTGACCGCCGAGACCGCCCCGAGTGCGATGCCCAAGCTCAGTACTTGCCGGCGTGCGACAAATCCCCATGCCAGCAGGCCGATGAGCAGGATGCCACTGATCGCCGACCACAGATGAGGCAGCCTGTGCAGGCTGTCGCCGTTCTTCAGGTTGTCCATCGCGGTCGCGAGGATCTCTACACCCGGATAGAACCCATCCACCGGCGTCGCGCGCACGTCATGCAAGCCGGTGGCGGTCGCGCCAACGATGACGAGCTTATCCTTGAACTCATCGGTCGGTCGCTGCGGCTGGCTACGCTGAAGATCCGCGTAAACATCGGCATAGCTGACCCGCTGATACGCCAGGGCACCGCCGTGCCAGTTGAGTAGCAGGTTCTGGCTTTGCGGCACCGGGTAGCCAAGGTCTACCGCCAGGCGCGCGGGCAGAGACGGCACCTGCCAGCCGCTGCTATTCATATATATAGGATAGCTGCGTACCACGCCGTCCTTATCGGCGATCGCGTTATGCGTACCGATGCGCCCGGTCTCCAGCATCGCCGCTAATGGCAACACCAGGCTCACCGTCGCCTCTTGGTTGGCGGCCGGGCCGGGGCTGATGCCGAGTCGTCCGGCGTATTCGCTCAGGGGGATGCCTTTCCCCGCGTCCTCGTTATCGAGCAACAGCATCGGGAAGTAGAGGTGGTCGAGTCGCCCGATGACCTCCGCGAAGTACTGGTCATCCTGCGGACGCGTCAGGTCAGGGTCGCTGAACAGGATATCGAAGACGATGGCCTTGGGCTGCTGACGGGATATCCCCTCAACCAGTTCGGCATGCATGGCGCGCGGCCAGGGCCAGCGGCCGACCGATTCCGCCATCAGTGCCAGGCTGCGCTCATCGATATCGACGATGACGATGGCGGGGTCAGGGCGGCTGTTGAGCGCGAATTGCCGAATCATGGCATCGGACAAGCGGTTCTCCAACGACTGGAGGCCGTGCAACCATTGCGTTTCGATCAGCAACAGGGCCGCGACCGTGCATGCGATGACGAAATAGCGAGAGAGACCAGATAATTTCATGCAGGCATCATAACTGGCGAACCAGTTGACGCCAAACCACTCTTATTTCAGAGGTTTCTTGCTAATGGCAGTGATTTACTCTTATTATCTGCCGCTCCTGCATCCCACAAATCGTGTGTACATGTCCAAACTATTGATCGTTGAATCCCCTTCCAAAGCCAAGACACTGAAGAAATACCTAGGCAAGGATTTCGAAGTGCTGGCTTCGTACGGGCATGTACGCGACCTTGTCCCCAAGACCGGCGCCGTCGATCCGGATAACGATTTTGCGATGAAATACGAGATCATCGACCGCAACGCGAAACATGTGGATGCCATCGCCAAGGCGGTGAAAGTCGCCGACGCCATCTACCTAGCGACCGACCCGGACCGCGAGGGGGAGGCCATCTCCTGGCATATCGCCGAGATCCTCAAGAACAAGAAACTGGTCAAGGACAAGATCCTCAAGCGCGTGGTTTTCCATGAGATCACCAAGAGCGCGGTCAACGAGGCCATCGCTTCGCCGCGCGACATCTCCATGCCATTGGTCAACGCGCAGCAGGCGCGTCGCGCGCTGGATTACCTGGTCGGTTTCAACCTGTCGCCGCTACTGTGGAAGAAGATCCGCCGCGGCTTGTCCGCCGGGCGTGTACAAAGCCCAGCCTTGCGCCTCATCGTCGAGCGCGAGCTGGAGATCGAAGCCTTCAAGCGCCAGGAATACTGGACCATCCATCTCGAATCGCGCAAGCACCAGCATGCCTTCGATGCCCGCCTGGTACAGCTGGATAGCAACAAGGTGGAGCAGTTCACCATCACCACGCAGGAGCAGGAACGCGAGATCGTCGGCAAGCTACTACTCGCCAGTGCCGGCAAGGCGACCGTCTCACGTGTCGAGAAGAAGCAAAAGAGCCGCAGCCCCGCTGCGCCTTTCACGACATCGACCCTGCAACAGGAAGCCGTGCGCAAGCTGGGTTTCACCACCAGCCGCGCCATGCGTATCGCACAGCAGCTGTACGAAGGCATCGACGTCGGTGCCGGTACGGTCGGTCTCATCACCTACATGCGTACCGACTCCATGAGTTTGGCGACCGAAGCCGTGATGCAGATCCGCGACTACATCAAGAAGCATTTCGAGGCCGACTATCTGCCGAAGTCGCCCATCATGTACAAGACCAAAGCCAAGAACGCACAAGAGGCTCACGAGGCGATCCGCCCGACCGACATCACGCGCACCCCGGCCAGTGTGCGCGCGTTCCTCACGCCCGAACAATTTTCACTGTACGAGATGATCTGGAAACGCTCGCTCGCGTGCCAGATGGCCCAGGCCAAGTTCGATGCCGTCAGTGTCGACCTCGCCGTGGGCTCCGAAGCCAACCTGTTCCGTGCGACCGGCCAGACCATGATCTTCGCCGGTTTCATCGCCGTCTACATGGAAGGCGTGGACGACGCCGAAGAAGAAGGCGAGAGCAAGCTACCGCAACTGGAGACGGGCGAAGTCCTCGACGTGCAGAAGATCTTCGGCGAACAGCATTTCACCGAGCCGCCTCCACGCTACGGTGAAGCCAGCCTGGTCAAGGTATTGGAGGAATACGGTATCGGTCGCCCGTCGACCTACGCCAGCATCATCTCGACACTGCAGGACCGCGAGTATGTCGTGCTCGACAAGAAGCGCTTCACGCCGACCGATGTCGGCCGCGTCGTGAACAAGTTCCTGACCGAGCACTTCACACGCTACGTCGATTACGACTTCACCGCCAACCTGGAGAACGAGCTCGACGATATCGCCGAAGGCGAACGGGAATGGGTGCCGGTGCTGGACGAGTTCTGGCAAGGCTTCAACCAACAGATCAACGCCAAGGCCAATATCGACCGTGCAGAGATGACGCACGAACTCACGGGTGAGGATTGTCCGAAATGCGGCAAACCGCTTTCCAAGCGCCTCGGCAAGTTCGGCATGTTCATCGGCTGTACCGCTTATCCGGAATGCGATTACATCCGTAACCTGAACAGCAACGGCGACGCTCGCGCCGAACCGACCAAGATCGGCGTGGAACCGGAATCGCAGAAGGACATCCTGTTGCTCAACGGGCCTTACGGTCCTTACTTACAACTGGGCCAGGCGGTGGAAGGCGAGAAAAAGAAACCGAAACGCGTCAGTATCCCTAAGGATATCGCCTTGGCTGACGTCAATCTGGAAGTCGCGCTCAAACTGATCGCCTTGCCACGCGACCTCGGCCAGCATCCCGAGACCGGCAAGAAGATCGTCGCCAATCTTGGCCGCTTCGGCCCTTACGTCAACCATGACGGCAAGTTCAAGTCCATCCCGCGTAGCGACAGCGTGTTCGATATCGGCCTCGAACGCGCCGTCGAATTGCTGGCACAAGCGAATTCAGGCCCGGCACCGCTGCGCGATCTCGGCAAGCATCCTACGGAAGACGGCACCATCGCCGTCTATTCCGGCCGTTATGGTCCTTATGTACAGCATGGCAAACTGCGTGCGACCCTGGGCAAGAGCCAGGAACCTGAGACCCTGACCATGGACGAAGCGCTGGAGCTACTGAGTGCTAAGGCCGCCAAGGAAGCGCCTGCCAAGCAGGCGGCACCTGCCAGGAAAAAGGCAGCAGCTAAAAAGCCTGCTGTGAAAAAAGCCACGGCAACAAAACCAGCAGCCAAAAAACCCGTCAAGAAGAAGGCAAGCGCCAAAAAACCAGCCGTGAAAAAATCGGCAAGCAGCTGATCGGCGCTACTTCAATTCATAGAGACAATAAAAAAGCGGCCCATGGCCGCTTTTTTATTGTCGTGTATCAGTCATCAGCCTGAGACGCCTGTGGTCATGATGTTGTTGCTCTCGATCCATTTACGGATACGCTGTGCATCGCCGATACGGGAATACTTGCCCCAGGAGTCGAGCAGCACGATGATCATCGGCTGACCTGCGATCTCGGCCTGCATCACCAAACAACGACCCGCCTCGTTGATATAGCCAGTCTTGGAAAGGCCGATGACCCAGTCGCTGTTGCGCACCAAGATGTTGGTATTGACGAAATTGGCTGGGTTGCGCAGCCCGCGCACCGGCACTTCCATGTTAGCGGAGGTGCTGACCTGACGGATCTCCGGGTACTGGTAGGCGGCACGCACCATCTTGACCAGATCCTCTGCGGTCGAGACGTTCTCGCTATTGAGGCCGGTCGGATCAACAAAATGGGTATTGGTCATGCCCAACTGGATCGCCTTGATGTTCATCGCAGCGATAAAGGAGGTCAGGCCTCCGGGATAATTTCGGCCCAGCGCCGATGCGGCCCGGTTCTCCGAGGCCATCAGTGCCAGCTGTAACAATTCTGCGCGTGTCAGTTCTGTGCCCAGCCTGAGGCGCGAACTGGTGCCCTTCAGCATATCGACATCCCCTTCGGAGATGGTCAACATCTCGTCCATGGGCAGGCGCGCGTCCAGCATGACCATGGCCGTCATGAGCTTGGTCACCGACGCGATCGGGGTCGGCATGTTGGTGCTCTTGGCATACACCGTCTCGCCGGTCTCCTGGTTGACGATCAAGGCCTTGGACGAGGCCAGTTGCAGGATGCCTGTGCTGTCCAGCTCTTCATTGAAGACGCTGGCGTTGCGGTTGTAATTGACGTTCTGGACGCGGTACTTGCGGTCGGAGCGGATGGTGCGAATGATCTTGCGGCTGGTGGCGGCTTTATGTTTGCTGGATGCCGAGACCTTCTTGTGCGATTTCTGGCCTGCTTCGGCGACGAACGGCGGGACGACCAGACTCAATGCGATACACACTGTCATCAATTTTCGTAGCATTGCACGGCCCACCCTTCAGGAACATTCGATTGAATACTAGCCAAATTAATTCTATTTGTCATCAACATACGTGCATTACTTTATAAAGTATCTGAGATTGTTGCCAAAAGAACACAGTCCATATTTGTGCGAGAATATCGTCTGAACTGACAGAGGCTTTACCCAACATGCGTATACCAACCGAACTCCATTACACCGATGAACATTTGTGGACCCAGCCGGCCGAGGATGGCACCTGGCTCGCCGGGATCACCGATTACGCCCAGGACCTGCTCGGGGACATCGTCTTCGTCGAAGCGCCGCCTGTGGGTAGTCGGCTTGAAGCGGGTAAACCCTGCGGCCTGGTGGAATCGGTCAAGACCGGCTCCGATCTGCATGCGCCGATGGATGGTGAGGTGGTGGCGATCAACGAGGTGTTACAAGGCAATCCGGAACACATCAACGACAAACCTTACGCCAGCTGGATCTTCAAATATCGCCCCAGCGATGCGGCTGACGCCGCCAAGCTGCTGGACGCCAAAGGCTACGAAACCCTACTGGGCCAGCAATAGCGCCGCTGAG
The DNA here is from genome assembly GCA_902168195.1 of uncultured Methylotenera sp. Classification (GTDB taxonomy): domain Bacteria; phylum Pseudomonadota; class Gammaproteobacteria; order Burkholderiales; family Methylophilaceae; genus CABHOJ01. Next base: position 2,267 of record CABHOJ010000100.1, on the reverse strand, counting down.
TCCCTCTTGCGGCCGATGCGCGCCAGTCTATTCCGAGGTTTCACTCAAGGCCGTTTGCAGCTTCAGTCGCAGGGTCTGCACCAGTTCGGCTTCCAGCCGGGTATTCAAGGCGTCATGTGCTGATTTCAGTTCAGCCTTGACCGCCTTCTTCACGGCCTCCTCGATCAAGGGGGTCATCTCCGTCATCAATCGCTCGATCAACACTGGGGAGAGTGCCTGTGCTTCCGCTTCGCTGACCCGGATCTGGTTCAGGCTGGGGAAGACGCGGGTGGCTTGCGGCAGGAAATCGGGCCGCGCGGACAAGCTAGGCGCTGTCCCTTCGTAGACCTCCGTCAGCAGCGGGATACCTTCGTCGAACTGCGGTAGCGCTTTGTCCGCCGGCTGGTTCTTGGTCAGGGCATTGATGCGGCTCAGCACTTGCGCCAGATCGTGGCCTTCCTGAGGTTTGTCGGTCATAGACTGGCTCCGTTGGCATCGAAGGCTTTGATCTCGTAACCGCGATCGCGGTAGAAGCGGAAACGTTGACGCGCTTCCGCCTTATCCGCTTCGTCTTGCCCCACGATCTCGATCAGGCGACGAAAACGACTAAAGAAGGGAGGATATGCCGGCCTGAGATTGATGAGGACATCGTCGTGCGGCAGCAACTCCCCCCTGCTGTCGATGATGACGGGTGTCATCTCCGCCAGCGCGTTGTCGGGTCCGCAATGCGGGAGGAAAGACAAGGCAGGGTCTGTCCATAATTTGCGCCCGAGGGTTTCAGCGGTCGCCTCGTCGGGCGTGAACACATGCAGACGGCGACCTTTGCCGACCGCACGCCCCGTCAGTTCCGCGACTTTCTGCAGCTTGTCCTCGACATTGAAGAAGAACTCAACGCGTGTCATTGATGCCTATTCACCGACGCGACGCATGAGGAATTCCGTCAGCAAGGGCACCGGACGACCGGTGGCGCCCTTCTCCTTGCCGGATTTCCAGGCAGTGCCCGCGATATCCAGATGGGCCCAGTCGAACTTCTTGGCGAAACGGGAGAGAAAACAGGCAGCTGTGATACTGCCGCCGGCACGCCCGCCGATATTGGCCATGTCAGCAAAGTTACTGTCGAGCTGGCCTTGATAATCGTCCCACATCGGCATGTGCCAGGCACGATCCATGGCATGCTCGCCCGCCTGCAGCAGTTCCTTGGCCAGGCTATCCTTATTGCTGAACAACCCGCTGGCGTGATGGCCCAGTGCGATCACGCAGGCACCCGTCAGGGTGGCGATATCGACCACCGCATCCGGCTCGAAGCGCTCGGCGTAAGTCAATGCGTCACATAGGATCAGTCTGCCCTCGGCATCGGTATTGAGTACTTCGATGGTTTGTCCGGACATGCTGGTCAGCACATCGCCCGGACGGATGGCGTTACCATCGGGCATGTTCTCGCAAGTCGGGATAATGCCGACCACATTGAGCGGCAAATCCATCTCGGCGATGGCTTTGAACGTCCCGAGCACGCTCGCCGCACCACACATGTCGTATTTCATCTCGTCCATGTCGGCGCCCGGCTTCAGGGAGATGCCACCGGTATCGAAGGTGATGCCCTTGCCCACGAGCGCGACCGGCTTCTGGTTCTTCTTGCCTTTCTTGTGCTGCATGACGATCAACTTCGGCGGGGTCACCGCGCCCTGCGCGACACCGAGGAAAGAGCCCATGCCGAGCTTCTCCATATCGGCGCGTTCCAGCACTTCCACCTGGATGCCGTAAGTCTTGCCCAGCTCCTTGGCCTGATCGGCAAGATAAGTCGGCGTGCAATAGTTCGGCGGCAGGTTGCCGAGGTCCTTGGTGAAACTGACACCAGCCCCGATCGCCAGGCCTTGCTTCAGGCCGGACTCGCCGGCTTTGAGGTCGTTGCGTTGCGGGACATTGATCACCAGTCGGCGGACACCCTTGTCCGTGTCTGCCGGTTTGCTCTTCATGCGGTCGAAACGATAGAAGACATCGCTCGCCACCTCGGCGAGATGGGCGACACGCCACTCGATGCTATGCTTCTTGACCGGTAGTTCAGCGAGGAAGCTGGCCACATCGGCCGCGCCGGAATGACTGAGCGCCTTCAACGAAGCACGCACGGCCTGACGATATTCACGCTCGCCGAACTCGCGTTCCTTACCGAGCCCGACCAGCAGTACGCGATCTGTCATGGTGCCCGGCACGCTGTGCAGCAGCAAGGTACTGCCCAGCTTGCCGCTCATATCCCCCCGGCGGAGGATGCCGGCAAGGTATCCGGAAGAGGC
>CABHOJ010000099.1 GCA_902168195.1 uncultured Methylotenera sp. | reverse complement strand
AGCTACGAATCCTCGCGCTTGCGTCGATCCGCGGGCATCGCCAACACCAAGCCGGAGCACTGGCGCGACACCGACGTCTGGATCGACGGCCCAGCAGCGAACGAACTGCAGAACTTGTTCCTCGAGCACTGGAGAGAGCATGACGGGCCGGAGATCAAGGACCCCTGGCCTTATCCGGCGCAGACCAACAAGGGCAACGAGATCGTGCGCATCATCGGCAGCGCGCCGATGAAAGAGCTGCCCCGCTACTATGTCACCCTGCTATCGGCGATCCGCAACGCGGAGAAGGACATCTACCTCAGCTCGGCCTATTTCGTGCCGACGCCGGATGAAAAGAAGGAACTGATCGACGCGGCCAAGCGCGGGGTCGAGGTGAATATCTTCGTGCCGGGTATCAGCGACTCCCGGGCCTCGATGAGCGTACAGCGCTCACACTATGACGACCTGCTCGCCGCCGGTATCAAGATCTACGAGAGTCGGCATGAAGTGCTGCACGCCAAGACCGTGACCATCGACAACGTGTGGTCGGTGATCGGCACCTCCAATTTCGACTTCCGCAGCGCCGCGCATAACGCCGAGGTCGATATCGTCGTCATAGGCCGCCAGACCTCCCAGGAATTAAGGGCGATGTTCGAGGACGATATCAAGGACGCGCACCGCATCACCCTCGAGGAATGGCGGCATCGTTCGCCGCTGGAGCGCATCAAGGACTGGTCCGCACGATTCTGGGAAGGTATGTTGTAATCGCAAATTGCGCGATAATAGCCATTCGCGTGATAGCCCTGCGATGCTTGGGCTGATCTCAATCCAAGCTGGTCGACCCGGCCGCAACACAGGAATCGAGTAATGAGCTCCACATTGAATTCCGCCTTTGATTCAACGAATTCCACCCCGAATCCCACTCTGGAATTAGCCAAGGCCCTGATCGCCCGCCGCTCCAACACGCCAGACGACGCAGGCTGCCAGGAGCTGATGATCGCCCGGCTCGAGCCACTGGGCTTCAAGATCGAGCGCATGCGCTTCGGCGATGTCGATAACTTCTACGCCCGCCGTGGCACTTCCGGCCCGCTACTGGTGTTCGCCGGCCATACCGACGTGGTGCCGACCGGCCCGGTCGAGAAATGGCATACGCCCCCGTTCGAACCCACCATCAAGGACGGCATGCTCTACGGCCGTGGCGCGGCTGACATGAAGACCTCCTGCGCCGCCTTCATCACGGCGATCGAGGATTTCGTCGCAGCGCATCCGGACCATCCGGGATCCATCGGCCTGCTCATCACCTCGGACGAGGAAGGCATCGCCATCAACGGCACGGTCAAGGTCGTCGAGGCCCTGAAAGCCCGCAACGAACATTTCGATTACTGCATCGTCGGCGAACCGACCTCGAACAAGGTGGTCGGCGACATGATCAAGAACGGCCGTCGCGGTTCGCTTTCCGGCAAACTCACGGTCAAGGGCGTGCAAGGTCACATCGCCTATCCGCACCTGGTGAAGAACCCCATCCACCTGGTCGCCCCGGCGATCAAGGACATGGTCGAGACCGTGTGGGACATGGGCAACGAATACTTCCCGCCGACCTCTTGGCAGATCTCCAACATGAACGGCGGCACCGGCGCCACCAACGTCGTGCCGGGCGAAGTCGAGATCCTGTTCAACTTCCGCTTCTGCCCAGAACTCAAGGGACAAGGCAGTACCGATCAGAATCTGCGCGAACGCGTGCACGCCATCCTGGACAGGCATGCCCTGAATTACGACCTGGAATGGGAATATTCGCCGCCTTACATCACCCCGCGTGGCAATCTGGTGGAAGCGATCTCGGAGGCCATCCATGAAGCCTATGGGGTATCGCCGGAACTCTCGACCACGGGCGGCACGTCCGATGGCCGTTTCATCGCCGATATCTGCAAGCAGGTGATCGAGTTCGGCCCGCTCAACGCCACCATCCACAAGCTGAACGAGTGCGTGGGCGTGGCCGACATCGAGCCACTAAAAGATACCTACCGTATCACCCTGGAAAAGTTGTTACTCAACAAATGAAGCAAAATATTTCGCTCGGGAATACGTTGTTACAACGCCACTCAGAAATCCTCATTTACCCGAATGTAAACTCCGGTTTCTTCGTGTCTTTGCCCCGCGTCTGCCCATCGCTCGGATATTTTGCCCGGAATTATTTATGATCCATTATCCTCGCGTCACCGAAGAACTCTTCACCATCCGCGACTGGCTACGCTTCACCGTCAGCCGCTTCGAAGAGGCGGGCATCTTCTTCGGCCACGGTACCGACAACGCTTATGACGAGGCCGTCTGGCTCATCATGAGCGCGCTGCACCTGCCGCTAGACACAGTGGACAACTTCCTTGATGCCGTCATCACCACTTCCGAACGCAAGCACCTGGCCCACCTGATCGAGCGCCGCATCGTCGACCGTACGCCGACCGCATACCTGCTGCGTGAAGCCTGGCTCAAGGGTTACAAGTTCTATGTCGATGAACGCGTCATCGTGCCGCGCTCCTTCATCGCAGAGTTGCTGGAGCACTCCCTGAGCCCATGGGTGGAATTCCCGGAGATGGTGGAGGATGTGGCGGACATCTGTACCGGTAGCGGTTGTCTCGGCGTGTTGCTGGCGGACGCTTTCCCGGCGGCTCATGTCGATGTGGTGGATATTTCGCCCGACGCCATCGCCGTTTGCAACATCAACATCGGCAACTATCATCTGCAGGACCGTATCACCGCCATCCAGTCGGACATGTTCGCCGCGCTGGCAGGCAAGACCTACGACGTCATCATCAGCAACCCGCCTTATGTCGATGCGCCCTCGATGGCGACGCTTCCGCAGGAATACCGTAACGAGCCGCAGATCGCCCTGGGCAGCGGCGACGCCGGGCTCGATCACACGCACACCCTGATCCGGGAAGCGCCTAAGTACCTGAAGGACGGCGGCCTGCTGGTCGTGGAGATCGGCCATAACCGCGACGCGCTACTGGAAGCCTACCCGGACCTGCCCTTCACCTGGCTTGAAGTGGAGTCCGGCAACGAGTTCGTCTTCCTGCTCACCCGCGAACAACTCACCGGCCGGTAACGACCACCGTTAGTCCTTTCGCGCCATTGTCCGGGATCGGGCTGGCGCCCAAAATGACACTTTTGCTACAACCAGATGTCATTTCTGCAAAGGACTTGCCGTGGATCCGGGGCTCCGCCGATTCATCAGACATAGCGCACTCTTCTTCCTCGGCCTGACCCTCGGCATCATCGTCATCGTCAAGCTCTGGCCCGCTAGCGAGATCCTGCTCTTCGCCGAAGACGGCATCATCGAATACGGCACAGCCGTCGTCGATGGTCTCGCTGCACTCTTGGGATTCTATGCCTTGGGACTGGGTGTACTGCGCGGCAAACCGCCGGTCGAACGTATCGTGCTGTTGACCATCCCGCTGTTGAGCCTGTTCTGCGCCCTGGACGAGATCAGTTGGGGTGCAAGGTTATTCGATCTCCAGATGCCGGAGATCGAGGGCGGCGGCGAATTCGACGGGGTGCATGATGTATTCCTGCTGCTGGAACGCTGGGCGACCGCGGCAGACATCCCTACCCTATTCATGACGCTAGCCATCGCCTCGACCTTGCTCAGCCTGCTGCTCTACTGGCAGCGCGGGTTCGTTGCGGATTGCCTGGCATTCGCGGTCCATCATCCGCTCGGGCGGCCGGTGGCATGCGCGATCCTGCTGCTGGCGCTAGCGACCGGTCTCGATTTCGCGCACGGCCGCATCATTTACAGCCTGGAAGAATATTCGGAACTCTCAGCGGGCTTGCTGATGCTCGCTGCCGCATTGGAAAGCGTGCGCATGGCCAAGGCTGGCCTCAGACCTGACTTAGTCACGCGCCCGATGCGATCTGCCACGCCCACCTGACGACTGCGTGCCGGCTTTAACGGGCGGGCTGCGTCTCCAGGATCTGGTCGAACGCCTGCTCTGCGGCCTGGTTCACCTTCTGGTCCGGATAGCGCCGGAACTCTTCGAGATAACCCCAGAACTTCAGCTTGTCCTGCTCGAAACACAATAGGTAAAGATCGCTATAGACGCCGTTGAATAGGGAGTAGCGATGGAAGGTATAGGTCTTGCCGCCCTCCGTCACTTCATGCACCGATAAGGGCGGCTGGTCGAGCGCGATGGACGTCTGCGCCGGCGTCATGCCTTTGTTGAGGGCGATCAGCTGGCTATAACGGATTTGCGTGGAAGCACAAGCGGCCAGCGTCACCGACAACAATGCGGTCATCAACAGCCGGCTCAGCCAGGTCTTGCGGTCATTTGCGTTTGCGATAGGCGTCATAGGAGGCTTTCAAGGCCGGCATGAGGTCGCTGATCTTGTCATCCGGGCTTTTGCTGAGTTCTTCGAGGGTACCCCAACCCACGACCTGTCCCTCCGGCTCGCGATAGATGAAGACGTAGGGGG
>CABHOJ010000098.1 GCA_902168195.1 uncultured Methylotenera sp. | reverse complement strand
ACAGTCGACAGCGTGGCCATCGTGCCTGAGATCGCCTCGCTATTCTCGGATGTGAAGAAGATCTCCGTCATCAAGATCGATCAGCCGGTCGTCAAACAATCCGCGCTGGATATCCTCAGCAAGTACAACGAGAGGCCTGCGAAAAGCGAACCTGCCAGCACGCAAGTGGTGATCAAGCAGATCGTATTGAAGAACGCCAGATTAGTCTGGCCGGGGATGCAACTACCGGAGTTCGATGCGATCCTGAACCTGACCGATGCCAATCAGGCAGACTCGGCCGAGATACTGAGTACGGATGGCCATTTCAAGGCAACATTGCAACCCCAGGGCGAAGCCCAACTGGTGAGTGTGAAGGCCGAGAATTGGGAATTGCCTCTAGGGGCGCCGCTATTGATCGATCAGTTGGACATGCAAATGACGTTGCGTGGCACTCATCTGGATGTGTCCAAGATGGACATCGACCTCTATGACGGCAAGGTCGCGGGGACAGCCGCGCTGGATTGGGCGAAAGGTTGGCAATTGAAAGGCAAGCTGAGCGTGGATCATCTCGCACTGAAGGAGCCCGTGGCGAAACTGAGCAAATCCACGCAGCTCAGCGGCAAGCTCTTTGGTGAGGGCAGTTATACCGCTACTGCGAATACACCAGCTCAACTGGCAGATAAGCTGCAGGCGAATTTCCGTTTCAGGGTCGATAACGGTGTCCTATATGGACTGGACCTCGCCAAGGCTGCGACGTTATTGTTGAGCAGTGGGCAGCAGGGTGGCGAGACCAGGTTCGACGAGATGTCCGGCCTGGTGAAAGTCTCAGGCAAGCTATATCACCTGCAGAATCTCAAGGTGGTCTCTGGCCTGCTGTCAGCCGCTGGGCAGGTGAAGATATTGCCCAGCAAGCAGCTCGATGGGGTGATCGATGTCGATCTCAAGAAAGGCGTGAGCCTCGCGACGGTTCCCTTGAAGGTGTCAGGCACCATCAGCAAGCCAGAGGTCTTCCCGACCAAGGCCGCCATGGCAGGTGCAGTCGCGGGGACGGCGGTATTGGGTCCTGGCGTGGGGACGACATTAGGTGTCAAGGCCGGTTCGGCACTGGACAAGATGAAAGGCTTGTTCGGCGGCAGCGACGAGGAGTAGCTGCCACCGGACGCGAGGGATCAGGCGAGGGCCTGCTCGATACGATCGAGCGCGTTCCTGAGATTGTCCATAGAGGTCGCGAAGGAGATGCGGAAGTAGCCTTCGGCACCGAATGCCGAACCGGGCACGACTGCCACACCGACTTTTTCCAGCAGGTATTCTGACAAGGCCATGTCGGTCGCTGACGTGATCTTACCTGCCTTGTGCAGGTTGGCGATCGCGACGCGCGCATCCGGGAAGGCATAGAAGGCGCCACCAGCCTTGATACATTTCAGGCCGTGCATGGCATTGAAACGATCGACTACATATGTGTGGCGCTCACGGAACGCTTCCAGCATCGGTGTGATGCATTCCTGCGGGCCTTCCAGCGCGGCTTGGGCGGCGACTTGGGAGATAGAGGTGGGATTGGAAGTGGATTGCGACTGCAGGATCTCCATCGCTTTGATGATATTCGCTGGACCTGCGGCATAGCCGATACGCCAACCCGTCATCGAATACGCCTTGGATACGCCATTCAGGACGATGCAGCGGTCCTTGAGTTCCGGGGTGGCATTGAGGATGTTGTGGAATTTCTCGCCGCTCAGGTTGACATGCTCATACATATCGTCAGTGGCGACCAGCACGTGCGGATGGCGTTTCAGTACTTCGCCCAGCGCCTTAAGTTCCGAAAGCGTGTACACCGAACCGGTCGGGTTCGACGGCGAATTGATCATGAACAGCTTGGTCTTGGAGGTGATCGCGGCTTCCAGTTGCGCTGGCAGCAGCTTGAAGTCCTGTTCGATACCGCATTCGATGATGATGGGTTTGGCGCCGGCCACCATGGCGATATCGGCATAAGAGACCCAGTAAGGTGCAGGTACGATCACTTCGTCGCCCGGATTCAAGACCGCTAGGGCGAGATTGAAGATGCACTGTTTGCCGCCGACGCCGACGATCACTTCCTTGTCGGTGTAGTCGAAGCCGTTCTCGTTCTTGAACTTGTTGACGATGGCCTTCTTCAGGCCGGGGATGCCCGCAACGGGGGTGTACTTGGTGAAGCCCGCATCGATGGCTTTCTTGGCCGCGTCCTTGATGTGCTGCGGGGTATCGAAATCCGGTTCACCGGCACCGAGGCCGATGATGTCCTTGCCTTCTGCTTTCAGCCTGGCCGCACGCGCGGTGACGGCGAGAGTAGGGGATTCCTTGATGGATTGAACGCGCTGCGAGAGTTCCAAGACAAAAGTCCTTGCTGAGAAAATGTTGGGTGAAGTAAAACCCTAATTTTACGCATAAAACCTATATTGCGGAATCTGCAGCGCGTAACAGAAATGTAAAATTTAATTTTTACATTGATCCTTGCATTTGATGGCCTTGTTGAATTCCTCGGCGATGTCCTTGTTCAGGGCGAGCAAAGTGTTGTTGATGGAATCGACCTGCGCCGTATCACCCTTTTGTGAAGCCATCACACCCAGCCTGAACAGGGAATCCGTATTCGAGGCCTGGAGTTCGATCGACTTGCGATATGCGGCTTCGGCTTCGGCTTCACGGCCAAGGTGTTCCTGTGCGTTCCCAAGCTCGTACCAGGCTTCTGTGCTGCCGGGCTCGGCCTTGGTCCAACGCTCTGCGACCTGAGCCAGTTTCAGCCAGTCTTCCTGCAGTTCCGGTACGGCGATCTGCATGAAATAGGGCTTGTTGGCATCTTCCTCTTCCCAGAACGCCATGCCGTCGATAGGGAAGGTCGTCTCTGAAGGCAACTTATCCAGATCATCCAGCCAGGAGATGGGGAGGGCGTAGAAGTAGGCGTTGCGTCCCGGTGTCTTGAACGTATTGATGCCCAGTAGACGGCCCTCTGCGTCGAACATGCCGCTACCACTCGCGCCCATGGCGAATCGTGCCGTGCTGCGCAGGATGTTGCCGCCCTTGAACGGATAGAGCGATTTCAGTGCGCCGAGTGAGGTGATCGGAGCGGGTACGCCGCTGGAATGGCCGATCGCCACGATCTCCTGGCCTTTCTTCAATTCGGCGTGCTTGACGATCTCGACTGCCTTCAAAGGCAGGTTAGTCGTGGTGACGAGGCACAGGTCGCGATAACGGTCGGCCTTGACCGAGGTGATGTAATAACTATCTTCACCACGGGAGACCCAGGGTTGCTTGGTCTGGCGGAAGATGTGGCAGTTGGTGGCGACCTGATTGGGCGCGACGACCACGCCTGAACCATAGGCAAGGCTGCCATCCGGGTTGTAGCCACGGATCATGACGACGGACAGGAATGCGTCGAACAGTTTGGCCTTGTCATAAGCATGGGCGGAAGGTGTGACGCTGATCGCAAGCAACAGCAGAATGAGTTGACGCATGTTTATCCCCAGATTGTTATTATCTTGAATAGTCTTGAAATCCCTTAACAATGACCCGAATTGGGTAAGTAAAGTTCTCCGCAACGGCTTCACGTTGCCTGCTAGAATGAATCTCCGTTTCGAAGGTATTCGCAGTGATCGTCACATTCCCCAATAGCAAATATCAGCTGTTCCAGCCGTTCCCGCCTGCCGGCGACCAGCCGCAAGCGATTGAGAAACTCATCACCGGGATCGAGCAGGGCATGAAATTCCAGACGCTGCTCGGTGTGACCGGCTCCGGCAAGACCTACACCATGGCGAATGTGATCGCGCGTACCGGCAGGCCTGCCATCGTCATGGCGCCTAACAAGACCCTCGCCGCCCAGTTGTATTCGGAATTCCGCGAGTTCTTCCCGAACAACGCGGTCGAGTATTTCGTCTCCTACTACGATTACTACCAGCCTGAGGCTTATGTCCCTTCCCGCGACCTGTTCATCGAGAAGGACTCCAGCATCAATGAGCACATCGAGCAGATGCGACTCTCCGCGACCAAAGCCATCCTAGAGCGCGAGGATTGCGTGGTGGTCGCCACGGTTTCCGCTATCTACGGCATCGGTGATCCCGGCGAGTACCACGGCATGGTGCTGCATGTGCATCAAGGCATGAAGATCAGCCAACGCGACATCGTCAACAAACTGATCGCAATGCAATACGACCGAAACGACTTTGATTTCTCGCGTGGCGCCTTCAGGGTAAGAGGGGATGTGGTGGACGTGTTTCCCTCGGAGAACAGCGAAACGGCGGTCCGCATCAGCCTGTTCGACGACGAGATCGAAGCCATCACCCTGTTCGATCCGCTCACAGGACAGATTTTCAACAAGATCCATAACTTCCGCATCTTCCCATCCAGTCATTACGTGACGGCGCGTGAAGCCACCATCCGTGCGATGGAGACTATCAAGCAGGAACTACGCGAGCGCGTCGATTTCTTCATCAAGACCCAGAAGCTGGTCGAGGCACAACGC
>CABHOJ010000097.1 GCA_902168195.1 uncultured Methylotenera sp. | reverse complement strand
CTTCTGCGTCGGTAACAACATTGCTGGCCGAGCCCGACTCGACGTGCAGCACGGTAACGGTCGCACCGGCGGCTGGCTTGCCATCGGAGCCCGAAATACGACCGCCGATAGCGGAAGTCGTGTTCTGCGCGAATGCCGGGGCGGCAAACACGAGGGACAGGCTAAACGCGATCTGCGTCAACCGGAGCCGATTCTGATTCATCATTGATATACCCCAAAAGAGAACAAATTATTGGTAAATGTCGGCATCTTGCTGCCTGCCGCATTTGCGCTTTTTACTAAAATTGCAAAAATAGTTGCCGCCCAGCGAGTTTACGCACCAACTATGACGTGAGTGCGACAGCTTTGTGACATTTGTGTGACGCTGGGAATTCCCAGTTGCATAGACGTATCTTTCCGTCAACTATGCCTGAAAGGCGCAGTCCAAGACAAATTCATTTTCCCTTGCGTATTTATACGTAGGGAAAATAAATTGCTCTTCGTTATACGTTTTTCTGCAATTACTGGCGGCGTTAAGGCGGAATTATAAAGAATCCCACGCCATTGGAGTCTTTTGAAACGTTGGAGATTTGTAAAACGACGCGCGCACTTGTGGCGAAAGGGCCACAAGTGCGGCTAAAGAGGAGCTTACTTCACTGAAGTTGCCACGTCGGACTCGAATTTGGCAAAACGGCTGTCCAGCTGTTTCAGCAGCCGCTGTTTATCCGCGTCGGCCAGGAAACTGTAGCGGATGCTGTCATACGACAGTTTTTTCACCTCGGCATAGCTGGTCTTGTAGCGGCTGGCGAACAACAAGTATTCGTTGGACAGGGTATTGCGGCTGACGCCGGTGTCATCGCTTGACAGCACAAACGGCACGCCATACTTGCGGTAAATGTTGACCGGATGCGCCTCCCCTTTCACACCGAGGATGAATTCGTTGGAGGTCAGGTTCACTTCCACCGGAATATTTTTCTCGCGCATCTTTTTCAGGATGGCCAGCGAATCCTCAGCCAGGCCCAGACCCTCGATCGGCACCGGCTTCGCTGCCGCCAGGATACGCATGACGATATCCTCGAGGCTGCTGCTGGTGGGGATGGTCGCCACACGCAGTTCGATCTTGGCCGGGCCGAAATGCTGGAAATCGAGCTTGCCGTCCTGCGGTTTGCGGCGCTCGGAGATATCCAGGCTGGACATGACCTTGATACGCGAGATGACCGCGTTGCGGAAATTCGGTGGGATCTCCAGATACGGCACCAAAGCCCCATCCTTGCGGAAGCGCACCCGCGTGTTCTGCTTGCCGGCATAGGTCTCGATATGGATATCGGACACGCCATCCTGATAGGCGTCGAGGATGATCTTGTTCACCAGTTGCACGAGGGTGTTGTCGGATTCCGGGATGGCTTTCTCCACCAGTTCCAGATCGATGCCCTCGTCGAAGAGCTTGTTGGCAAGGTCGTCGATCTTGACGTCGCTGGCCTGATGGAAGGCGTATTCGTCCTTACCGGCTGCGCTGACGGCGGCGTCCGACGGCATATGCATCACCGAAGACAGGTCGTAGTTGCGGCCGATCGCCGTCAGGATGTCGTCGCGCGAGGCCATGACCGGGATGGTCTTGATCTGCGCCATGAAATGCAGCTCCTCGATCGCCTTGGTATCGAGCGGGTTCTCGAACGCGACCACCAGTCTGTCGCCGTGCAGGTAGAGGGGGATCAGCAGATGCCGACGGGCGAAACTGGCATTGGTGAGCCGGATGGCATTGGGGTCGAAATTGAATTTGGTGAGGCTGACATAGGGGATGCCCAGCTTCTTAGCGAGCGCACCCTTGAGCGTGCGTTCGTCGATGACGCCCATGTTGACGAGGATCTGGCCGAGCTGGATCTTGCGGTTCTCTTTCTGTTTCACCAGCGCGTCGTCAAGCTGCGCTTCGGTCAGTAGGCCGAGCTGGATCAGGGCCTCGCCAAGCTTGAGGATGGGCTGGCTCTCCTGGTGCTTGATGGCCAGCGTTAACTGGTCGCGGGAGACGATCTGGTGTTCGGAGAGGTAATCGCCGATACGCTGTACCCGCAGTTCGCGCTGGCGATCCAGTGCGGCTTCCACCTCGGCCTTGCTCGCCAGTTTGTCCTCGACCAGCATCTCGCCGATGAACGGCCCGATCTGGAACTCTTCGATCGCCAGGTGCGGGATGAAGCTGCGGATGATCTTCTGGTCCTCCGACGGCGTGAAGAGATAGAGGCCGTTAGCGGTATTGGCGTAACCCAGCGTCTCGCCCTTGATGGTCTCCTTGTCCTTGAACTCCACCGTGTATTGCTGGCGTTCGGAAGGCGGATGCAGTTCTTCCGTACGTTTTTCGAGGGCGATGGATTGGGGTTTCAGTAGCAGCGACTTGACGAGGCGCACGCTCTTGATGCGATCGAGCGGGATGGTCTCACTGACTTCGTTGCGTGTCGGCAGGAAAACGAGCTGAGTAGTCTCGGGTGAGAAGGCTATCAGATCGCCCAATACCTTATGTCCATCGCGCATATACAGGACACAGGTCTCGGCCTCATTACCGGCGCTGGGGACAGCCGCCTTGAAATAGGGTGGGGTCGGCCATTCGAACGTGGTATCCATGCATTCCTCCATCTCCCCGAATCGTATCGGTGTGCGTGGGCTATCCATTCTTGTGGGGCATCTGCGATGCCTGGGGAGGATAGTCCCTCAACTCATGCAATGGGTTGTAACGATATGAATATTAAACGATAACGCTTGTACCAGGCATCATCTTACCCTGCTCCAGCCCAGTGGGTCCAAAGGTTTGCTGCGATGGCGGAGCTCGAAATACAAGCCCGAGGTCTCGTTGCCACCGCTGTTGCCGACAGCCGCAATGGTGTCGCCACCGCTGACCGTCTCGCCCACACGTTTCAGCAGCGACTGGTTATTGCCGTACAGGCTCATGTAGCCGTCGCCATGATCGACGATCAGCAGGTTGCCGAAACCGCGCAGCCAGTCGGCGAAGACGACACGGCCGCTGGCGATGGATCTGACCTCGCTGCCTTCGCTCGATTTGATGAACAGGCCCTTCCACGAGACCCCGGTATCTTCGCGGGAATCGCCGAAACGGTTGGCGATATCGCCGCGTATCGGCAGGTTGAGCTTGCCCTTCAGTGCCGCGAAATTGCCGCCGTCGAAGGCATTGGTCGGCAGCTCTTCATTGCGACCGACCGGCTCGCTGGATTTGGCGGCTTTGCTGCGTTTCTTGGGTACGATCTTGGGGATGATGCGCGAGAGGCGCTCGACCAGTTGAGAGAGGCGCTTCTCGTCGCGTTTCAGTTTGCTGATCTCGCCACGCTGTGAACTGATCTTGGCCGAGAGTTGCTTGAGGACCTTGTTGCGCTCGTTCTTCTGCGCCTGCAGTTCACGCCGTTCCTGCTCCTGCTTCTGCTTGAGTTCGGTCAGTGCCTTGAGCGCGTTGGCGGTCTCGTCATTGAGGCGTGCGATCTTGCCGAGGTTCTGCTGCATGGAGGCGATCAGCGCCGCGCGTGCCTTCGACACGTAGCTGTAGTAATGCAGCTGTCTGGCGATGGCACCGGGATCTTGCTGTTGCAGCACGATCTGGATATAGCCTTGCTGTCCGTGCAGGTAGCGCTGATACAGCTGTGCACCGAGCAGGTCCTGCTGTTCCTTGACCGTGGTCTCGATCTCCAGTTTTTGTTGCTGCAAACCGGCCAAGGCGTTGCGGTTCTGCTTGTGCTGTTTGCTCAGCTCATAGAGCTTGCGGTTGGTCTCGCTGATGGCCTTCTCACTCGCCTTCAGCTCGTCGGCGGCATCCTTGTGGGCCTCTTTAGTGCTATCGAGCTCCTTTTTCAGGGCCTCGATGCGCTCATGCAGGCGATTCAGGTCTTCCTTGGATTGTTCCGCCTTCGCGCCCGCCCATGAGACGCCGGGAACGAGAAGGCCGAGGAGCAGGCTGGCGAGCAGGGTCAGTGAGGCGATCGCACCCGGCATGAGGTCAGGCGTTCACAGCAGCGGCCTGCTTGAAATCGACCAGCGGTTTGCCGGTCATCTCCGCCGGCTGCGGCAGGCCCATCATCTTCAGCAGGGTCGGTGCGAGGTCCGATAACGCGCCCGTTTCGGCCAGGGTGGCATCGCGACCGATGTAGAGCATGGGCACGAGGTTGGTCGTGTGCTGGGTATGGGGCTGATGGTTGATATTGTCCATCATCATCTCGACGTTGCCATGGTCGGCGGTGATGATGACTTCGCCGCCGATGCTCTGCATCGCCGCGACGACACGGCCGATACAGGTGTCCACAGTCTCGACCGCCTTGATCGCCGCTTGCAGGTCGCCGGTGTGCCCCACCATGTCGCAATTGGCGTAATTGCAGATGATGGCGTCGTATTTCTTGCTGAGGATCGCCGCCTCGAGCTCGGAGGTCACCTCGAAGGCGCTCATCTCGGGCTTCAGGTCATAAGTAGCCACTTGCGGCGAAGGGACGAGGATGCGTTCCTCGCCCTCGAACACCTGCTC
>CABHOJ010000096.1 GCA_902168195.1 uncultured Methylotenera sp. | reverse complement strand
TTTTTTTTTTTTTCAAGCAGAAGACGGCATACGAGATTTCTGCCTGTCTCGTGGGCTCGGAGATGTGTATAAGAGACAGATCATTGATATTCACGACATTGGTCCACATCTCCGAAACCACTCTGTTCGCCAGAAAACTTGCCTCCAACCGATATTGAGAATCGGAAACTGTCTTGATCGCCGCCCCCTGCAACCCGACGATCGCCAAGATCCCCATCGAAAAAATCAGGATGGAGATCAATGCCTCGAGCAGTATCGAACCTTTTTGGTTGAGTTGGGTTATGTGACCAACATTAAAAAGGCCTGCTGGATCGGCGATTGGGCCGAATGGAGGATTTCAGTATCAACATTTTCTCGCATTCCCTGTACTGACGATGTTGGGATCGCACATCCTGATACTGCCGCCGCTGATCACGATTCTCAGAGCGCGATTAGTTCCTGTCGCCCCGACACTGAGGCTGGTGATTGGATTGGCGGCCGTTGCACGCCCTAGGCCACTGAACGTCACCGCTGTAGCACCTACCGGCGCCACTGTGAGCGTGACATTCGCGGAACTGATCTCGTTTGCGCGACTCTGGATCACTGCTGGGCACTCATCAACGCCATCTGCATTGGTATCCAGGACAGGCGTGGCACAACCGACTGACCAGGCTGTGCCAGTCCCCAGGGTGAACGTGACATTCGCGTTTCTCCGCACAGCCTCGCCCTTCGCAAGCTGCAAGCCGTTGTTCAATGCTTCAGCCGCCGTCTTGACCTGTATGCCCTGCAGCATGGCCTGAAAACTTGGCATCGCGACCGCGAGCAAGACGGCAACGATCGTGATCGCTGCCATCACCTCGATCAGAGAAAAGCCTGTCTCAGCCTGCTTCATCAGCAACTGCCACCATGTTTGGTCAACCAACAGTTGGCTGGTACTGTCGAATCCGGGTAGGCGGTGGTTCTTTTCGTGTTGTTCTGGTCTATGGTGAATGTAAAGCCGTTCATGCCTTGGGCTGCCTGACCAGTAGCAGTCAAAGTATAGGTCAAGGCTGTTTCAGCACAGGTCATGGTGAAATATTTAACGCCAGTCGGCGCTGTGGCTGCACAGACGCCAGTGTAGGTGCGGTTATCCTGGAAAAATCGTTCCACCCGGTTACGCCACTCCGATAGAGCCGTCGTGGCCTCCGCCACCTTGCTTCTTTGCACATACTTTGTATACATAGGCATGGCGATCGACGCGAGAATACCAATGATGGCAACCACCACAAGTAACTCGATCAAAGTGAATCCAGCCGATTTATTAGAGTTAATGGCACACATAATTTCTTCCTTTATGGTTCATGAATATTGATCATTTTCCTCAGCAACTTCCAGCCTGACCCGACAATCGGTGTCATTCAGGTTATAAACGGCGAGCCGCCCCGAAAACTAGAGTTCCGACCCTTATGTTAAAATCAGCCATCGCTATCACAACGAATCATGAGGCTGCGGTGCGCGCAATCCTGACAGGCATCATACTATGTTTGACCTTAAGTGCCTGTGGCACCAAGGGCCCTCTTTACCTACCCGAAAAGCAATATCCCCAGGATCAGCAAAGCGATCCTAAAAAGGATGTTTACGAATAATGCTTAATCTTTAGAATCAGTCCCGTGAAACCATTCGAAAGCAAGAACGGCGAACTACACGCCGAAGACGTGGCCTTATCGCAGATTGCGAAACAGTTCGCCACGCCAACCTACGTCTACTCCAAAAGCGCACTGGAAGCGAGCTTCAAGGCTTTCCAGTCCGGTTTCGTCGGTAGCGACCACCTCGTCTGCTTCGCGGTGAAAGCCAACCCCAGCCTGGCGATACTCAACCTGTTCGCAAGCCTCGGTGCGGGGTTCGACATCGTTTCTGGCGGCGAACTGGCAAGAGTGCTGGCTGCAGGGGGCGATCCCGCCAAGGTGGTGTTCTCAGGCGTGGGCAAGACCGCTATCGAGATGCGTGCGGCGCTAGAAG
The DNA here is from genome assembly GCA_902168195.1 of uncultured Methylotenera sp. Lineage (GTDB taxonomy): Bacteria > Pseudomonadota > Gammaproteobacteria > Burkholderiales > Methylophilaceae > CABHOJ01. Next base: position 6,789 of record CABHOJ010000096.1, on the reverse strand, counting down.
CCGGCATCTTCTGTTTCAATGTGGAATCCGCCGCGGAACTGGAACGTTTGAATACCGTGGCAGGCAGCATGGGCAAGGTCGCGCCGGTATCGCTGCGCGTGAATCCCAACGTTGACGCCAAGACCCATCCCTATATATCCACGGGCCTGAAGAACAACAAGTTCGGTGTGGCGTATGAGGATGCGTTCTCGCTTTATCAAGCGGCAGCCGGCATGGCTAATATCGCCATCCACGGAGTCGATTGTCATATCGGGTCGCAGATCACTGAGCTATCGCCTTTCCTGGATGCCTTCGACCGTGTGCTGGCGCTGGTCGACCAATTGCAGCAATCTGGGATCCACATCCAGCACATCGATGCCGGTGGCGGCATCGGCATCTGCTATAGCGACGAGACACCCCCGGATTTCTCGATCTATGCAGCAGCCATGTTGAAAAAGCTCGGTGACCGTCAGATCAAGCTGGTGTTTGAACCTGGCCGTGCACTGGTGGGTAATGCCGGATTGTTACTGAGCCAAGTCGAGTATCTGAAGCATACAGAAGCGAAGAATTTCGCCATCGTCGATGCGGCGATGAACGATCTGATGCGGCCTGCGCTATACGATGCCTATCACGAGATCCTGGCAGTGAAGCCACGTGACGGCGCGTCGCAAGTCTACGAAGTTGTCGGGCCGGTATGTGAAAGCGGTGATTTTCTGGGCCATGACCGCGCCCTGAACCTGCAACAAGGCGACCTCTTGGCCATCATGTCGGCAGGGGCTTACGGCATGAGCATGAGCTCCAACTACAACACACGCCCGCGCGCTGCCGAGGTGATGGTCGATGGCGATACCTGCCACCTGATCAGGCAGCGTGAAACCGTAGAACAGCTCTTCGCGTTAGAAAAGACTCTGTAGCTTTAGCAAATACCTTGGCTTAGATAAGCCGAGGGCCGGATCAATCGAAGATCACGGTCTTGTTGGCGTAAGGCAGGATACGGTTCTCGATATGCCAGCGCACGGCGCGAGAGAGGACGATACGCTCCAGGTCGCGACCTTTCTGGATCAGGTCCTCGACTTGGTCGCGATGGGAGATGCGGGCGATATCCTGTTCGATGATCGGGCCTTCATCCAGCACTTCCGTCACGTAATGACTGGTCGCACCGATCAGCTTCACGCCACGCTCATAGGCACGATGATAGGGGCGTGCGCCGATGAACGCTGGCAGGAAAGAATGATGGATGTTGATGATGCGTTGCGGGTAGCGCTTGACGAAGTCCGGCGACAATATCTGCATGTAGCGCGCCAGCACGATCAGATCGATCTCGTAACGATCGAATAGGGCGAACTGTTTGGCCTCAGCCTCAGCCTTATTGTCCTTGGTCACCTCGATATGGTGGAAGGGAATGCCATAGAATTCAGCCAGGCGTTCGGTGTCGCGATGGTTACTGATGATCAGCGGAATGTCGCAAGCCAGTTCGCCGCTTTGATGCCGATGCAAGAGGTCGGCCAGGCAATGGTCATATTGCGAGACCATGATCGCCAGGCGCGTGCGCTTCTGTGAAAGCTTGAGCTGCCATTGCATCTGGAAACGCTCGGCAATCGGGCTGAAATGCATGCCGAAATCATCCGCAGCGATTGCCGCACCGCTCAAGTCCCATTCAACGCGCATGAGGAACAGGTTATTTTCCGCATCCTGATGCTGGTCTGCGTGGAGGATGTTGGCGTCATGCCGGTAGAGAAAATCCGCGATCGCTGCGACGATGCCTTTCTGGTCTGGGCAGGTGATCAGCAGTGTGGCTGTGTTTTTCATGGTTTGAGCAATCCGCAATCAAGCTTGGCTTATTGGAAAAACGCCATTATATCAACTAAGTCCGCGAGTCCCGAACAAGTGCAAGCCAGCGCCCTATATGTTATCTTGCAACCGGCGCGCTGCTTTTTTGCTGCAAACTCGCTTTAGCCTATCGAATTCCATCCATGAAAAAACAACTGCCCTATTTCCTGATCGCGTTCCTGGTGCCGGTATTGGCCGTGCTTTGGTGGTGGGGCCTATTCTCCAGCGCCAAGGTCGAGATCGCCGAACGCGGTGGCTACCGCTATGCCTATCTCGATGCGCAAGGCGTGTATTCCAAACTGGGCAAGAAACGGAACGAAGTCTTTTATGAGCTCAAGCAGCAGAACATCGAGGCAGGCGCCGAAATCACGCTGATGCTTACGGACCCGCGCACCACGCCACATGCCGAGCTCAAAGCCCAGACCGGCTTCATCATCGATGCCGGAGCGACGCCGAAAGCTCCGCTCAAAGTCGCTTCAGTGCCTATGCGCGAGGTGGCGGTCTCCGAGATCCGTGCCCACCCCCTATTCGCCTATGGCAAGGCTTATTCCGGCCTCTTGGACTACTCTAAGCAGCATCAGACCACACTCCATCTCCCCACGCTGGAGATCTTCGATGACAGCAAGCTCATTGTCGAGATGCCTATACAAGCCGATGCCTCCAGCGGAGTGACGCCATGAATTTCCTGGCCCTAATCGGCGCTCTGGCCCTGAGTTACTACCGCCCGCATACCAAACTGGATTGGCTGCAACAAGTGTTCTCTCCGTACGCGAAGACACTGGAACGCAATTTCAACGGTGGCAAGAATCGTCATGGCGTACTGGCATGGCTGCTCGCGGTGTTTCTACCCGTGTTCTTGCTGGGTGTCGGCTATTGGGTATTGCACGAAGTCAGCCCTTTCCTCGGCGTCCTCTGCGGTATCGTCATCCTCTATGCCACGCTGCGTTTCAGCCAGTTCGGCAAACGCGCCGAACTGATCGTAGCAGCGCTTCGCAGCGGCAATCTGGAAGATGCACGCCAACTGCTATCCAGCTGGGAATCGGCCGATGCCAGCCAGTATTCCGCGACCCAAGTGGCGCGCGTCAGTATCGAAACCATGTTACGTAGAGCCCATCAGGGCTTGTTCGCGCCGATCTTCTGGTTCGTCATCCTCGGACCCGCGGGAGCACTAGTGTATCGACTGGCACATCTCGCCAAGACTGAATGGCATAGCGATGACGAGACATTGTTCAATCACTTCGCACGCAAGGCGTTCGAGTTCCTGGACTGGCTACCGGCGCGAGTCACTGCGGGTAGCTTCGCCGTGGTCGGCGATTTCGAGGACGCGGTCTATTGCTGGCGCACCCAGGCCGAGACCTGGCCTGACAAGATCCTGGGTATCGTGCTGACCAGTGGCGCGGGCGCGCTCGGCGTCAAGGTCGGCGAGCCCCTGACGCACGGGGACCATCTCGAGTTCAGACCGGAGATCGGTATGGGCGACGAGGCGGATGCCGACTATCTGCAGAGTTCGATAGGCCTGGTCTGGCGTGTGCTAGTATTGATGGTCGGGCTCTTGCTGCTTCTGACATTCGCTCACTGGTTAGGTAATTAAGTACGAAATGGAAATCCTTCTCGCCAATCCACGCGGTTTTTGTGCAGGTGTCGACCGCGCCATCATCATCGTCGAACAGGCGCTCGAAAAATTCGGTGCGCCGATCTATGTACGCCATGAAGTCGTGCATAACAAGTTCGTCGTCGACGAGCTGAAGCAGAAAGGCGCGATCTTCGTCGAGGAACTCGAAGAAGTGCCTGCAGGCAACACGGTCATCTTCAGCGCGCACGGCGTATCCAAGGAAGTCCGTGCGGAAGCCGAAGGCCGTGGCCTGCGCGTGTTCGATGCCACATGCCCGCTGGTGACCAAGGTCCACAATGAGGTCGCGAAGATGCGCGCCAATGGCCGGGAGATCATCATGATCGGCCATAAGGGACATCCGGAAGTCGAAGGCACCATGGGTCAATCCGAAGGCGGCATGTACCTGGTCGAGACACCAGAGGATGTGGGCGTATTGAAAGTAGCAGACCCTGACAAGCTCGCCTACGTCACCCAAACGACACTCTCGATCGATGACGCGGCGGCCATCGTCGATGCCCTCAAGGAGCGCTTCCCCAATATCGCTTCGCCGAAGAGCGATTCCATTTGCTACGCCACCCAGAACCGACAGGACGCGGTCAAGCTCATGGCCAAGGATTGTGACCTGGTCATCATCGTCGGCTCTCCCAACAGCTCCAACTCCAACCGTTTACGTGAAGTAGCGCAAAACCAGGGCATTGAAGCGTACATGGTCGATAATGCCACCCATCTCGCTCCTGAGTGGGTCAAGGGCAAGAAGCGCATCGGTATCTCCGCCGGCGCATCGGCGCCTGAAGTCCTGGTCAAGGAAGTCATCCGCAAACTGCAGAGCCTCACCGATGCCGAGGTCGAGGAGTTGCGAGGCGTAGTCGAAAACGTGGTGTTCCAGTTGCCCAAGAACCTTGTAAACAGCTAGCCGTGCGTAATTAGTGAGCAATTGAAAAGGGCGCCGAAGCGCCCTTTTTTGCACTGGATGAACTAGCGATTACTTCTTGAGACCATCGATACTGAAGGCTGTCACCGGATTCAGTGCCAGCATCAGCAAACCGCCGGTCAGGCCGAGGTAAAGGAACATCACGCTGAAATCGAGTTGGCCGAGCACTACGGCCAGGAACAGCGAGAAACCCGCCATCAAGTAAGCAAAGAACTTGGTCTTGAACCCCGTCAGCAAGGCCAGCCCGCCTACTAGCTGGATCAGGATGAGCAGGGGCGCGAAAATGCCGGGCAATCCCAAGTGGCCCAGCAAAGCGAGATACTGGTCATAGCCGTCCGGTGCGCTCTGGATCGCCATCAGACGCATACTTACCGCACCGAGGAAGATGGATGCCAACAGGATGCGTGCCAGCACGCCAAGGTACATGTTCATGATTCTGCCTTTTTCTACCGCAACAAGATGCTGCATAATGCCTTTAACTGCCCATCGCCGCAATACCGGGGCTCAGGAGACCGTCATGAAACGAATGGCCAGCTTGGTACTCATCGCTTTTCTCTGCGCATGCTCGCCCACCCAGGACCAGACACCGAAAGTCGCCGAAGATCAACGCAAGGCGTTGGACGAAGCCAAGTCCCTGGACAGCACGCTACAACGATCCGCGGAAGAGCAGGCACGCGACACTGAAGCACAGTCCCGGTAATCTTGCCAAAATTCATGATAGAACGTTGTGACTGGGCCACCGCTCAGACCCTACTGAGCGACATCCGCCGGAAAGTCTTTATCGAAGAACAATCGGTGCCGCCCGCACTTGAATGGGATGAGTACGATGCTGGCGCCCAGCATCTACTTGCTCTCGACGCGCATGGCCAACCGATCGGCTGTGCGCGTATCCTGTCGGGGCATATCGGTCGGATGGCGGTATTAAGCCACTGGCGCAATCAAGGTGTGGGTGCAGCGTTACTGGCATCCGCGATCGACTATGCAATCACCCAGGGCTGGCCAGAGGTGAAACTCTCAGCGCAAACCCATGCCATCGGGTTCTACGAAAAGGCCGGTTTCATCGTATGTAGCGAGGTCTACTTGGATGCCGGCATCCCCCACCGGGATATGAGACGTGTTCTAAGCACTTGATTTGCCGATGCCTACTGGCTTCGGTAAAATGTCCGGTTTCCCTACCAGACAATCACAAAGGAACACGCAATGTCCAAGATCGTTTTCAAGGCTGGCGAAGCCACCATTTTCAGCGAAGGTAAAGACGTCACTGCCGCGATGCCGGAGATCCTGATCGGTGCGGTCGACGGCCCGGTCGGTACCGCATTCGCCAACATGATGGCCCAGAGCAAGGGTCACACCGCGATGTTCGCCGTACGTGATATCAACCAGCTGGTACGTCCAGCCACCATGATGGTGCCCAAGGTGACGCTCAAGGGCAGTACCGATGTCGGTCTCTTCGGCGGCGTGGTACAAGCGGCGACGGCTGACGCGGTGGTCGATGCCGTGATCGAAGGCATCATCCCCAAGGATCAAGTCAACGACCTGTGCATCATCAGCCTGGTCTGGATCGATCCAGGCTGTATCGCGCTGGAGAAGGAAGGCAAGCTGGACAAGGCCGATATGTACAAGAACAACTACGAAGCGACCAAGCTGGCCCTCAAGCGCGCACTCAGCGACGAGCCATCGATCGACGAACTGATCGCCAACCGCCACAAGATCAAGCACTGCATGTGGGAAGAATCCTGGGGCGAGATCTAAGCGTCAGCATCCACAGAAAAAGGCAGCTCAAGCTGCCTTTTTTTATCTACCGTCATCTCAGCTGGATCATGACAGACGTGACTGAGCATGCATGAATTCATCGCATATCTGCACGAGCTATTCGAATTGCTTGGGCCGATCACCACACGTCGCATGTTCGATGGTCATACCATCTATCACCAAGGCCTGCCGATCGGCATCGTGTATCAGGAGACGCTCTACCTGAAAGCAGACAAGGATCACGCTGGGCCCTACCTGGCGCTAGGCCTGCCCCAGTTCACCTACGAACAACGTGGCAAGGTCATCGGCCTGCCTTACTATCAGGCGCCAGAATGCGCATTGGAAGATAGGGAAGAAGCCGCCATCTGGGGACGCAGGGCATTCGAATCGGCATTACGCATGCAAGCCCGGCAATCGCGACGCAAAGCATCGGCGAGCTGAGCGCTATTTGGTCTTCATGCCCAACTGCTTGAGCTTGCGATATAGGTGGGTGCGTTCGAGCTGGACGTGCTCGGCCACCTTGCTCATGTTGCCACCGGCCTTGATGATGTGGTGCTCGAAGTACAGCCGCTCGAAAGCATCGCGGGCTTCGCGTAACGGGATATCCAGGTTCAGTGCATGTCCGTTCGTGGGTGCTGGGGATTGTCCCGGAGAAACCTGGGCGACCGTTTCGAACTGGCTGATC
>CABHOJ010000095.1 GCA_902168195.1 uncultured Methylotenera sp. | reverse complement strand
CCAGGATCTTCCTGCGCTTCTGGTCGCGTTGTACCTGGGTTTGCTTATCCACGCGCGGAAAATCAGAGGGGGTTGGCGTGCGTGTGCGCGGCTTGCTGTCGAACCCAGTATTCGCCGGTGGTTCAAGGTCGAGTTTCTTTGCACCTTTTGAGGGCACATTGGAATACGTGATATGGCCGTTGGCGTCGACATTCTTGTAGATCTCGGCCCAGGCCGTAGGGCTTAGCAACAGGATGGCGCAAAGGATGAATAAGCGATTTTTCATAGCACGAAGTGTAGTGGAGAACATATGCTCAGGCAACGCGCATTCGGCATGGCCTGTTGACATCGTCCCGGCAATAAAAAAGGCGGGGTTCTCCCGCCTTTGATGCCTGGCTTGCCTTGGTGCGGCAAGCCAGGAGGTTGAGCCATCACTGGCTCAGTCGAATTAGCAGCTGTAGTACATTGCGAATTCAATTGGGTGCGGGGTCATCCGCATCTTCGTGACTTCTTCCATCTTCAGGTCGATGTAGCTGTTGATCCAGTCGTCGGAGAACACACCACCACGGGTCAGGAACTCGCGATCCTTGTCCAGGTATTCCAGCGCTTGATCAAGCGAGGAACATACGGTTGGGATCGCTGCATCTTCCTCTGGAGGCAGATGGTAGAGATCCTTGGTCGCTGGCTCGCCAGGATGGATCTTGTTCTGTACGCCATCGAGGCCTGCCATCAGCAAGGCGCTGAATGCCAGGTATGGGTTGGCGGTTGGATCCGGGAAGCGGGCTTCGATACGACGTGCCTTGTCGCCATGGACGAACGGTACACGGATGGAAGCGGAACGGTTCTTGGCGGAGTATGCCAGCTTGACCGGGGCTTCAAAGCCTGGAACCAGACGCTTGTAGGAGTTGGTGCCTGGATTGGTGATCGCATTCAGGGCACGTGCGTGCTTGATGATACCGCCGATGTAGTAGAGCGCGAACTCGCTCAGGCCGGCATAGCCGTTGCCCGCGAACAGGTTTTTGCCGTCTTTCCATACGGATTGGTGCACGTGCATGCCGGAACCGTTGTCGCCAACGATAGGCTTAGGCATGAAGGTCGCGGTCTTGCCGTAGGCGTGGGCGGTGTTCAGCACGACGTACTTCAGGATCTGGGTCCAGTCGGCGCGTTGCACCAGGCTGCTGAACTTGGTACCGATCTCACATTGACCGGCGGTAGCGACTTCGTGGTGATGCACTTCGACAGGGACGCCCATCGCTTCCAGGGTCAATACCATGGCGGAGCGGATGTCTTGCAGGGAGTCGACTGGCGGGACTGGGAAGTAACCGCCTTTGACGCCTGGACGGTGACCGGTGTTACCACCTTCGAATTGTTCGCCTGACGCCCATGCGCCTTCTTCGGAGTTGATCTTGACGGAGCAGCCTTGCATGCCGGCTTGCCACTGGATCGAATCGAAGATGAAGAATTCTGGTTCTGGACCGAAGTATGCGACGTCACCGATGCCGCTGGACTTCAGGTAGGCTTCAGCGCGCTTGGCGATGGAGCGTGGGTCGCGGTCATAGCCCTTGCCGTCGGTAGGATCTACCACGTCACAGGTCAGGATCAGGGTTGGCTCGTCCATGAATGGATCGATGTTGGCGGTCTCAGGATCAGGCATCAGTTGCATGTCGGATGCCTGGATACCTTTCCAGCCGGCGATCGAAGAACCGTCAAAGGCGTGGCCTTCGGTGAACTTTTCTTCGTTGAATGCAGAAACAGGCACGGTCACGTGCTGTTCTTTCCCCTTGGTGTCGGTGAAACGAAAATCAACAAACTTGATGTCGTTTTCTTTCACCATTTTCATTACGTCGGCGACCGCCATTTGGTTCTCCTAAAAGCAGTTAGAATAAGTAAAATTTTGAGACACGAAAAACTAGCATGAAGTGTGCCACCCCTATGCACAGAATTTCCATTTTCACACAGATATTTACAAATGAGAACTGCAAACGCGCGCACCAAGATAATGCGTGACCGCTTTTGCATGCACCGAAAAAGTGCGCTCATCGTTTGCCTTATGAATGAAGCTATACTTAGCGTTCAGACAGGCAGTGAAAAGGATGCATCATGGAAACCCTGAACCAGATATTGCAGCGCGCGAAAAACCGCGCACTCGAAAGTCAATTACCTTATGCCGGGGCACTGACGCCGACCGAGGCCGCGCATGTCCTGCAGCTGGCGTCGAACGCCATTCTGGTCGATGTGCGCAGTCGTGCCGAACTCGAACTGGTCGGTCGGATCCCTGCAGCGCATCACATCGAATGGGCCTTCTATCCGGGCATGGTCGCCAATCCGGATTTCGCTCACCAACTCGATGCCCAAGTCGATAAAGAGCTGCTGACGATGTTCATCTGCCGTACTGGTGGTCGCTCGCACAATGCTGCCGTCGTAGCGGCCAAGCTCGGGTTCACCGAAGCCTACAATGTACTGGAAGGTTTCGAAGGCGATGCGACACCGGACACCAAACAGCGCACCCGCATCAACGGCTGGAAAGCGGCCGACCTGCCCTGGACCAATGCCTGACCATGACGGCGCGTTATGCGGTCATCGGTAACCCGATCGAACACAGCAAGTCTCCGTTGATCCATCAGGCCTTTGCCCGCGAGACCGCGCAGGATATCTCCTATGAACGTATCCTTGCGCCGCTAGATGCCTTTCCGGAGGTCATCGCTACCTTGGTGACAGCAGGTTACGGCGGCGCCAATGTCACCGTGCCATTCAAACTGGAGGCCTTCGCACTCGCCAATCGACTGACGGAACGCGCGCATGACGCCGGTGCCGTGAACACGCTGGTGTTCGATGGAGCCGACATCGTCGGCGATAACACCGATGGCGTCGGTCTCGTGACCGACATCCAAAACAACCTCCATGTCGATCTCGCGGGCAAGCGCATATTGCTCATCGGCGCAGGCGGTGCCGCGGAAGGCGTATTGCATCCGCTGCTGGAGCAACGCCCCAGCTTGCTGGTGATCGCCAACCGGACCCTGGATAAAGCCTTGCGCATGGTGAAGCGCATCGAAGAGCAGGGGGATTTTCGTTATGTCTCGGTCAACGCCTATGCCTTCGACGATCTGCAGGGGCAGTCTTTCGATGTCGTCATCAATGCGACCTCCGCAGGCCTGAGCGACAGCAGCTTGCCTTTGCCAGCCGGCATCTTCGCGCCAGGCGCGCTTGCCTACGACATGATGTACGGCCGCGAAACACCCTTCATGGTCTTCGCCCGTGCGCATGGCGCCGCGCAGATCGCCGACGGTCTCGGCATGCTGGTCGAGCAGGCCGCGGAAGCCTTCATGCTTTGGCGCGGCGTCAGACCGCAGACCGCGCCTGTGATCGCGCAACTCCGCACATGAGTTTCAAGGGGTTCCTCTGGCGTGCGGTATTGACGCTGATCCTGCTGGTCGTGCTCTACCAGCTCTGGATATTCATCCATATCTGCTGGTGGATCGACCACAACCCATCCCGCAGCGCTTTCATGAAATCGACCTTGGCCGAGATGCAGGCCATCGATCCCGATGCCACGCTCAAGCATAAATGGGTGGAATACAAGCGCATCTCACCCAACCTAAAGCGCGCACTCATCGCCGCCGAAGACACCAAGTTCATCGATCATGAGGGTTTTGACTGGGAAGGGATCCAGAAGGCCTACGAGAAGAACCTGAAAAAGGGCAAGATCGTCGCTGGTGGATCCACCATCAGCCAGCAACTGGCGAAGAACCTGTTCCTGTCCACCAAGCGCACGCCCTGGCGCAAGCTGGAGGAGGCGGTGATCACGTTCATGCTGGAACAGATGATGAGCAAACGGCGGATCTTCGAGATCTACCTCAACATCATCGAGTGGGGCAACGGCATCTTCGGTGCGGAAGCGGCGGCCCGCCATTACTATGGCACCAGTGCGGCCAATCTCAGCCAATACCAGGCTGCGAGGCTGGCCGCGATGGTGCCGAAGCCCAAGTTCTACCAGAAGAACCCGGGGGCGCGTGGACTGGCGAAGCGTACGGGCACCATCCAGGCGCGTATGCATCTGGTACAAGTGCCTTAACGATCACATCATGTCAGGAGCGTATTGATGGAATGGCTATGGCTAGGCGTCGTATTACTGGTGCTGATCGGCATCCTCGGGGCTTTCCTGCCGGTGATCCCTGGCATCCCGCTGGTCTTTGCCGGCTTGTTGATGGGCGCCTGGCTGGATGACTTCTCGCGCGTCACGACCACGGCCATGATCGTCATCGGCCTGTTGGCGCTGGCTGGGTTCCTCGTCGATTTCGTGGCATCGGTATTCACCGTGAAGTCGGTGCGTGCCAGTCGGCAGGCCGTCATCGGTACCTTGCTCGGTGGATTGATCGGCATCCTCGGCGGCGTGCCGGGACTGATCCTCGGCACCGTGATCGGGGCCGTCGTCGGTGAGATCATGGCGCGGCAGAGCCTGGGGCAGGCCACCAAAGTCGGGGTGGCGGCAGGCCTGGGCTTCATCCTCGCGGCCGCCCTCAAACTGGCGATCGCGCTGGTGATGATCGCGACCTTTGCCTGGGCGTATTACTACTGAGACTGATACTAAACTTGAGCCCTGGCGCTTATTTCAACATCGGTTTCAGGTACTTGCCGGTGTAGCTCTTGGGATTCTCGGCCACTTCTTCCGGCGTGCCTTCTGCGATGATCAATCCGCCTCCATCCCCACCTTCGGGGCCGAGGTCGATGAGCCAGTCCGCCGTTTTGATCACGTCCAGGTTGTGCTCGATGATGACGATGGTGTTGCCGTGGTCGCGCAGGCGATGCAGCACATCGAGCAAGAGCTGGATGTCGGCAAAGTGCAGACCGGTGGTCGGTTCGTCGAGGATGTAGAGCGTGCGGCCGGTATCGCGCTTGGATAATTCGAGTGCGAGCTTGACGCGTTGCGCCTCGCCACCGGAAAGCGTGGTTGCCGACTGGCCCAAGGTGATATAGCCCAGGCCGACATCGAGCAGGGTCTTGAGCTTGCGTTGCACGACGGGGACGGCATTGAAGAACTCGTGTGCCTGCTCGACCGTCATCTCCAGCACTTCGCGGATGTTCTTGCCCTTGTAGTGGATCTCCAGCGTCTCTCGGTTGTAGCGATGACCTTTACACACATCGCACGGCACATAGACGTCCGGCAGGAAGTGCATCTCCACCCTGAGCACGCCATCACCCTGGCAAGCCTCGCAACGGCCACCCTTGACGTTGAACGAATAGCGCCCCGGCCCATAGCCGCGTGCTCGGGATTCCGGTACGCCGGCGAACAGTTCGCGGATAGGTGTGAACAATCCGGTGTAAGTGGCAGGGTTGGAACGAGGTGTACGGCCGATCGGGCTCTGGTCGACATCGACCACCTTGTCGAAGAATTCCAGCCCGTCGATGGTCTCGAACGGTGCCGGTTCGGTCGAGCTGCCGTAGAGATGCTGTGCGACGACACGGTACAGCGTGTCGTTGATGAGTGTCGATTTGCCGGAACCGGAGACGCCGGTGACGCAGGTGAGCAGGCCCACCGGCAAGTCCAGCGTGACATCTTTCAGGTTGTTGCCGCTGGCCGTGGTCATCTTCAGCCAGCGCTTGGCATTCGGCGCGTGCCGCTTCTTCGGCACTTCGATCTTCTTCTTGCCGCTCAGGTATTGTCCCGTCAGCGAGTGCGCGTTGCTCTGGATCTCCTGCGGCGTGCCTTCGGCGACGATGTTGCCGCCATGCTCGCCGGCACCCGGACCGATGTCGACGACGTAGTCCGCAGCCATGATGGCGTCCTGGTCGTGCTCGACCACGATCACGCTGTTGCCGATGTCGCGCAGCCTGACCAGCGTCTCCAGCAGTCTATCGTTGTCGCGCTGGTGCAAGCCGATGGAAGGTTCGTCCAGCACGTACATGACGCCGGTGAGCCCGGAGCCGATCTGCGATGCGAGTCGGATGCGCTGTGCCTCTCCGCCGGAAAGGGTTTCGGCGGAACGGGAGAGCGAGAGGTACTCGAGGCCGACATTGGTCAGGAACTTGAGACGGTTGCTGATCTCCTTGACGATCTTGTCGGCGATCGCCAGTTTCTGGCCTGAGAGTTCCAGGGTATCGAAGAAAGTGAGCGCCTGCTTCAGCGGGGCTTCGCAGACTTCATGGATGTTGCGACCGCCGACCTTGACGTGACGTGCCTCGCGACGCAGGCGGGTCCCGCTGCAGTCCGGGCAGGCCTGGGAATTCAGGTACTTGGCCAACTCCTCCCGTACGGTGACAGAATCGGTCTCGTGGTAGCGGCGCTGCAGGTTGTTGATGATGCCCTCGAACGGATGGCTCTTCTGGAAATAGGTGCCGCGTTCGTTCAGATATTTGAAGGCGATGCTGTCCTTGCCGCTGCCATGCAGCAGGATCTGCTGGATGTGTGCGGCGAGGTTCTCGAAGGCGGTATCGAGGTCGAAACCGTAGTGCGCCGCCAGGCTGGTCAGCATCTGGAAGTAGAACTGGTTGCGCTTGTCCCAGCCCTTGATCGCACCGGCGGCGAGCGACAGATGCGGGAAGGCGACCACGCGTTTGGGGTCGAAGAAGCTGATCTGCCCGAGACCATCGCATTTCGGGCAGGCGCCCATCGGATTGTTGAACGAGAACAGGCGAGGTTCGAGCTCTGCCAGTGAGTAATCAC
>CABHOJ010000094.1 GCA_902168195.1 uncultured Methylotenera sp. | reverse complement strand
GATCAGTTCATCGGTCCACAGGTTCTCGTAGGCGGCCTGTTCATGCCCGCCTACGAGAACCTGTGGACCGATGAACTGATCGCGGCCGATCCCAACTACGCGATCATCAAGGATCAGGTCAGCGTTCCCGAACCCTTCATCGGGGCGTCCTGGCCTGCCCAGCCCGCGGCCCAGATCGACGCCATCCGCGCCCAGGGCGTGCTGGAACAGTCCATGGGCAATGTGATCGCCGGTCGCATGACGTCCCAGGAAGCCGTGACCGACGCCCACAACAAGATCGTCCAGATCTTCGAAGAAGGCGGCATCCTCTAGCCGCCACGCTCAGCGCGGCGGGGTGACATCCTTCACTCCGTCGTCTGCCATCGACCGATCGACCGGCCACCGGGCGGCCGATTTCTCATTTTCGACCGGGGTCTGGCCCGATGGAGAATTGGCATGGAAGACCGGATGACCCTGGCATTGGGAACGACGCAAGCACGACACGTCACGCGCAAGAAGTTCCTGGAGAACCTTTTCGGACGTGACTGGAAAGTGGGCTACCTGTTCGTGCTGCCCATGGTGCTGGTCATGGCGCTGCTGATCTTCTGGCCATTCGTGAGTGCCATTTTCATCAGCACCACCTCGCTCAACTTCCTCACGGGCGAAACCACCAATGTCGGCCTGCGCAACTATCAGCGCCTCTGGACCAACAGCGATTTCCTGCAGTCCATTCAGAATACGATCCAGTTCACCTTCTGGTCGCTGACGCTGAAATTCGTCATCGGCATGACGGTCGCGCTCATCCTGAATAGTCGTCTGCCCTTTCGCAACCTGCTCAGCGGCATCATGCTGCTGCCATGGATCGTTCCCGAAATCGTCACGGCGCTGGCCTGGAAAAGCATCTACGACCCGATGTTCGGGGGTCTCAATCCCATCCTGCAGGGCGCCGGAATCATCGATCGTCCACTGGGCTGGCTGTCCGACCCCGACATGGCCATGGGCAGCATCATCTCGGTCAATATCTGGAAAGGCATCCCATTCTATGTCCTGCTGCTGCTGGCCGGCCTAAAAGCCATTGACCGCGAGCAGATCGAGGCCGCGCAGGTCGATGGCGCCAATGCCATCCAGCGCTTCCGCAACGTCACATTGCCCGGCCTGCGCTATGTGATCGTGGTCACGCTGCTGCTCTCGTTCATTTCGACCTTCAATCAGTTCGGCCTGCCCTTTCTGATGACAGGCGGCGGGCCGAGCGGCGCTACCAAGCTCTATTCCATCCTGGCCTATGAAAAGGCGCTCGGCTCGCTGCAATACGGGCCGGGCATTGCCATCGCCTTCAGCGTCGCGCCCCTGATGGCCGTGCTGATCTGGTTGCTGGCGCGCTTCATGCGCCACGACGATCGGCGGGACGGTATCTCCGAGCGCGGCCCGGGCCTGGCCGACCGCTTGCTGGCCGGCGGCACCTGGCTGGTGAATGCACTCATCGACCTGGTCTTCCTGCCGATTCAACTGGCATTTGCCGGGCTTGAATGGATGGTGCGCAAGGTCCGCGTGGCCAGTGGGCGCTCACCCCTTCAACCGATCCTGCGGCAATCGTCGCGGTCCAATGCCGGCGCACTGGCGCGACTGCTGGTGCTTGTCCCGCTCCTGGTCTTTGTGATCTTTCCCTTCTACTGGATCGTCACGACCTCACTGAAGACGACGTCCCAGATCAGCGAACGCCGGTCCATTTTCTGGCCGGAACCGGCCACGACCGAGCAATATACCTCCCTGTTGCAGGATACGCCGTTCCTGACCTGGCTCATGAACTCGGTCTTCGTCGCGGCCCTGAGCACCATCGTGTCGGTGGCCCTGGCATCGCTGGCGGCCTATGCGCTCTCGCGGCTGCGGTTTCGTGGCGCGTCCCTGCTGACCACGCTGCTGCTCATCACCTATCTGCTGCCCGGTACGCTGTTGTTCATTCCGCTCTACCAGACACTGACGGCGATGGGCGTGATCAATACGCATACGGCGCTGATCCTGACATACCCCACATTTCTGTTGCCCTTCGCAACCTGGGTGCTAATGGGATATTTCAGGTCCATTCCAGTCGAACTCGAGGAAGCCGCGCGTATCGATGGCGCCAGCCGGCTCTACATCTTCTGGCGGATCACCCTGCCGCTTGCCGCGCCTGCTATTTTGTCGGTGACTCTGTTTGCTTTTACCAATGCGTGGAACGAATTCCTGTTTGCCTTCGTCTTCATCACCAGTGAGTCCCTGCGGACCCTGCCGATCGGCCTGCAATCGCTGGTGGTCGGCGACATCCTGCCCTGGGGCAAGCTGATGGCGGCATCCCTGCTGACCGCCATTCCGGTGGCTGTGCTCTACGTCTATGCCCAGCGCTTCCTCTCCGAAGGCCTTACCGTCGGAGCCGTCAAGGGATGACTGATCCTTCGCGGACAAGGCGGAGCGGCAGCGCGCTGAATGCATCCATTGTGCGCAGCATGATCCCTTCTGCCGTTGACGCCATGGTGCTCAACATCCGCGGCCTGATCTCCGATGGACGGCTCGGCGTGGGAGACAGCCTGCCGACCGAGCGGGAACTCTGCGAGCGTTTCCAGGCGAGCCGCAATACTGTGCGCGAAGCCATGCGCATCATGAAGGCGTACGGGATTGTGTCCGTGCGCCCGAAAGTCGGCGCCATCATCGTCGATGACCGGATGGAGCGGGCGCTCGACCTGTTCTCGTTCAATACGCTCGATATTTCGCGCCGCACGTTCAACGACATCCAGGGCTTCCGCAAGCTGATCGAAGTCGGGTCGGTCGATACCATCTTCGACCAGATGCAACCGGACGATATTGCCGAGATGCGCAGCGTGAACGCCCAGTTGCGGGCCGCGGGCTCCATCGCCGAGGCCTCGGAGATGGACTTCCGCTTCCACCTTCGTCTCGTGTCGATCCTGGATAACCGTGCCGTATGCGACGTCTATCGCATCATGAAGCCGGTCATCATCCGCATCATGGAGCGGGCCAAGGAACTGCGGGACTTCACCGTCGACACCTACGATCAGCATGCCGCGGTGGTGGATGCCTTGGCGGCCAAGGATCGCATTCGCTACCAATATGCCCTGCAGTCCCACCTGCAAGTTGGTCTCAGGGCATTCGAGAATCCCGAGGAGCCGGCTTTGGCCTGACGGCGGCTCGAAAGCAGTGCGACGGAGTTTGCATCAGCTCTGAGGGGAGCCAAATGAAGATTACTTCGGTCAAGACGGCTGCGACGAGCGGCCATTGCATGCATTTGTGGGTTCGTATCGAGACCGATGCGGGGATTACCGGTCTGGGCGAATGCGTCCATGGTGGGCATCAGGCCATCGCCATCATCCAGCAGGAACTGGCCGGAAAGCTGATCGGGCGGGACCCCTTCGCCATCGACGCAATATTCGAGGAACTGCGTCGCAGCCTGGTTTTCGAGGGCGGTTTTGCCGGCGCCCTGATCACCGCCCTCACGGGGATCGAGATTGCCCTGTGGGATTTGAAGGGCAAGGCCCTGAATGTGCCGATCTACGAACTGCTCGGCGGCAAGTTCCGCGACGATATCCGCGTCTATTGCGACTGCGAGGTCTCGCCCGGCATGAATATGGACGAGGTGCAGGCCGAAGTGGACCAGGTCCTGGCCGCGGGCTTCACCGCGCTCAAGGTCGACCTCGATATTCGCGCCTATGGCCATACCGGCACGGAAACGGGCTGGTATGAAAAGGACGGTTTCAACATGACTCCCAACAAGTGGGAGCATGATCGTATGGTGCAGCTGGCCGAAATGGTGGTGAAAGCCGCCGGCAAGGGCGTGGAGGTCGCCTGCGACCTGCATACGCGGCTCGACAAGCACAGCGCGATCCGGCTTGCCCGCGATCTCGAACACCTCCAGCTGATGTGGCTTGAAGAGCCGGTTCCGCCGGAAAATATCGACGTGATGGCCGAGATCACCCGCAGCACCTCGACCCCGATCTGCGCCGGCGAGAACCTTTACCTGCGGCATGGCTTTCGCAAGCTGCTCGAGCAGCAGGCCGTCGATATCATCATGCCCGATATCCCCAAATGCGGCGGGCTTTCGGAATGCCGCAAGATCGCCGAAATGGCCGATCTCTATTCAGTCCCGTTCGCGCCGCACAATGTCTCCTCGCCGATCGGCACCATGGCATCGGCACATGTCTGCGCCACGATCCCCAACTTCCTCGTGCTGGAGTTCCACTGGTTCCACCGCCACTATTGGTCGACGATTACCGATGGCGGCGAGATCATCCGCAATGGCAGGATTGCACTGCCCGACAGGCCGGGCATAGGGCTTGAGCTCAACGAAGACGTCGCCAGAGCCCATCAATATCCCGGCACCACCTGGTTCGCGTAGCCGTTCCCGCATATCTGGCGGCGGACGGTTCAGCGCTTCCCGGCCAGGTTGAGCTTGCGCCAGGCCGCGTATTCCTCGTTGGCATCGGGATGCAGCGGATAATAGCGCTGCAGCGGTTCCCCCTGCATCAGCTTCATGCGGGAGAATTCCTCCCAATCGGCATGTTTTTGACCGTCTTCCAGCACCGCCTCGGCCATCGAGACCGGGACTACGACCGCGCCATCGTCATCGGCTACGATGATATCGCCGGGCACCACGGTTACCCCGCCGCAGGCGATCGTTACGTTGACCGCATTGGGATAGATGTCCGTCTGGACGTGATAGTTTGGCGACCAACCCTTCAGCCATAAAGCCAGGTCGAGTTTTTCCACGTTTGGCCGATCGCGCATCACGCCGTCGATAATA
>CABHOJ010000093.1 GCA_902168195.1 uncultured Methylotenera sp. | reverse complement strand
TACGGTCTCGTGGCCTCGGAGATGTGTATAAGAGACAGGCTATGGCGAGCGCGGCATATTGGAATACCTGGATGCACAACGTACCTTCCGCATCGTGCGCAAGGATTATCTGGCGGCACGTTACGACTATGTGAGTGCGATGCTGCAAATCGAGCGCGTGCTCGGCACCGAAATTCTGGAGGTTCAACCCTAATGGTTTTTTCTAATGATATGAATAATTCTTCCAAACCCAAGCTGGCGCTCATCGGGGTGATGCTGGCCATCGCCCTCGCCGGGTGTGGAAAGACCGAAGCCCCCGAAAAGGCCGCTGAGCCGGTCGATCCGAATGTGGTCGAGCTGACGCCTGAGCTGCAAGCCAAGCTCAAGCTGGCGACCGTGGCGCAGGCCGAGATCCGCGAAGTCTTGCGCATCCCGGGCAGCATCCAGGTCGACGAACAGCGCGTCGCCCGCATGGGTGCACCGGTCACCGGCCGCATCACGGATATCGATGTGGTCTTGGGGCAGGATGTGAAGCAAGGCCAGCTGTTGGCGACCCTGAACAGCACTGAATTGGCACAGAACCAGCTCACCTATATCAAGGCGCAACAACAGATCGCCCTGCAGACCAAGGCGGTGGAACGTGCCCGCCTGTTACTGGAAGCCGATGTGATCGGTGCGGCTGAACTGCTGCGCCGTGAAGCGGAGTTGAGTGCGGCACAGGCCGATCTCAATGCCGCGCGCGACCAGCTACAGATCCTGGGCATGTCGGACAAGGCGATCGCCCAGATCTCCCAGTCCAGCCAGATCCGCTCTTACAGCAGTGTCTCGGCAAGGCTGGCAGGCACGGTCATCAGCCGCAAGGTCAATCTGGGCCAAGTGGTGCAACCTGCCGAAGAGCTCTTCATCGTGGCGGATCTGTCGCATGTCTGGGCCGTGGCGGAAGTGCCCGAGCAGCAGGTTGAGCTGATCCAGGAAGGCGAGGAGGTAAGTATCGAGATCCCCGCCCTCGGTCAGCGTCATTTCACGGGCCGCCTGATCTATGTCGGTGACATCGTGAATCCGAAGACACGAACCGTGACGGTGCGTACCGACCTGAAGAACACCGACCATACCATCAAGCCGGACATGCTGGTGTCGATGCTGGTCATGGGCAAGCCTACGCCCAAGATGTCGGTGCCGGTCAAGGCGATCGTACGTGAAGAAGATCGCGATCATGTCTTCGTGCAGATCGCACCGAACAAATATCGTCTGCGCGAAGTTACCGTGGGTTCCGAATATGAGGGTTTTGTCGCGATTGCTAGCGGCTTGAGCGAGGGTGAGGTCGTCATCGGCGACGGCGCATTCCACGCGAACAACGAACGCAAACGCAAAGAATTGGAATAACGATGATTGAATCCATCATACGGGGCGCGCTCAAGCAGCGTCTCGTACTCATCGTGATATCCCTGGCACTTCTGGTGTCGGGTGTGTTCGCGCTGAAGAAGTTGTCTGTGGACGCGTTCCCCGATGTCACGAACGTTCAGGTGCTGATCGCTGCCCAATCCACGGGCCGCTCGCCTGAAGAGATGGAACGATTCATCACCGTACCGCTGGAGATCTCCATGACCGGCCTGCCCGGTCTGACGGAGATGCGCTCGCTCAATAAGAACGGTTTGGCCCTGATCACTCTGGTCTTCACCGACAGCACCGATGTGTATTTCGCGCGGCAGCTGGTGATGGAGCGCCTGATGGAGGTCATGGAGCGCATGCCGGAAGGCGTGACGCCTATCCTTGGCCCGGTCTCCACCGGTCTGGGGGAAGTCTATCAATTCACCCTGGACAAGGAGACCGACGGCAACAAGGCCCTGTCACGCGAGGAACTGACGGAGCGACGCTCCATTCAGGACTGGGTCGTGCGGCCGATGCTGCGGGGTATCCCCGGCGTTGCCGAGATCAATTCGCAGGGCGGTTACGTCAAGCAGTACCAGGCGCTGGTGAACCCGGACCGCATGAACCACTACGGTCTGAAGCTGCATGACATCTACGAAGCGCTGGCCCGAAACAACGCCAATAGCGGCGGCGGTATCCTGCCGCACTATGCCGAGCAATACCTGATCCGCGGTGTGGGTCTGGTGCAAAGCCTGGACGATATCCGCAGCATCGTGCTTAAAGAACAGAACGGCGTACCGGTCTACATGCGCGACGTGGCGGAAGTGCAGCTCGGTCACGAAGTCCGTGTCGGTGCACTGGCCAAGAATGGCGATACGGAATCGGTCGGCGGCATCGTCATGATGATCCGCGGCGGTAACGCCAAGGAAGTCGTCAGCCGTATCAAGGCCCGCGTGAAAGAGATCAACGAAAAAGGCATGCTGCCGGGCAACCTGCAGATCACCCCGTTCTATGACCGTAGCGAGCTGGTCGACGCGGCGCTCAGTACGGTGACCAAGGTGCTGATCGAGGGCATCATCCTCGTCATTGTCATCTTGTTCCTGTTCCTGGGCGACGTGCGCTCCAGCCTGATCGTCGTGGCGACCCTGATCCTGACGCCGCTCATCACCTTCATGGCCATGAACTACTACGGCATCTCGGCCAACCTCATGTCGCTCGGGGGCTTGGCGATCGCCATCGGCCTCATGGTCGACGGTTCGGTGGTGGTGGTGGAGAACACTTTCCACCATCTGGGGCACCGCAAGGATGAGAGCAAGATCCGCGTGGTGTTCGAGGCGGCCTCCGAAGTCGCGACGCCGGTACTGTTCGGTGTGGGCGTCATCATCCTGGTGTTCCTGCCGTTGATGACCCTGCAGGGCATGGAAGGCAAGATGTTCGCGCCGTTGGCGTACACCATCGCCATCGCGCTTTTCGTCTCGCTGGTACTGTCGCTGACGCTTTCGCCTGTTCTCTGCTCCTATATGCTCAAGGGTGGCAGTGGCGAAGACACCCGCATGATCCAGTTCATCAAGACGCCTTACGTCAAGATGCTCAACTGGGCATTGATCAACGAGAAGAAGACCATCTTTGCGGCCACGGCGAGCTTCGTCGTCGCATTGCTCACGGTACCTTTCCTCGGAACCTCCTTCATCCCCGAGATGAAGGAAGGCTCGATCGTGCCTAACATCATCCGCGTACCTAATATCTCGCTCGAGGAATCGATCAAGATGGAACAGGAAGCGATGAAGATCATCACACAAATTCCCGGCGTGAAATCTGCGATCTCCGGGGTCGGTCGTGGCGAGAGCCCGGCGGATCCGCAGGCACAGAACGAGTCGTCGCCTATCGTCAGTCTGAAGCCGCGAGACGAGTGGCCGGAAGGCTGGACCCAGGACACCATCGGCGCCGAGATCCAGAAGCGCTTGCGCGTCCTGCCGGGCGCACAGGTCGTCATGGCCCAGCCGATCTCGGACCGTGTCGATGAATTGCTGACCGGCGTGCGTTCCGACGTCGCGGTGAAAGTGTTCGGCGAAGATATGATGGTGCTGAAGTCCAAGGCCGAAGAGATCGCCAAGATCGCGGGCGATATTCGTGGCGCGACCGATATGCGCGTGGAGAAGGTCTCTGGCCAGCAGTACATGAACATCATCATCGATCGGCAGGCGATCGCGCGGCACGGCCTCAATGCCTCGGATGTCCATGACGTGATCGAGACCGCCATCGGCGGCAAAGTCGCGACCGAGATCTATGAAGGTCAGCGTCGATTTAGTGCTGCCGTGCGTTTCCCGGAGGATTTCCGTAACAATATCGAGGCCATCTCGAATATCCTGGTCACCTCAGCCAACGGCTCACGCGTCGCGCTGAGCGACCTGGCGAAGATCGAGATCCGTGATGGTCCGGCGCAGATTAGCCGTGAACTGGCCAAGCGCCGTATCGTGGTCGGTATCAACGTCAAGGATCGTGACCTCGGTGGTTTCGTCGCCGAGCTGAAGGAAGTGCTCGATACCAAGCTGAAACTGCCGGACGGCTATTACCTGGAATACGGCGGCCAGTTCCAGAATCTGGAGCGTGCGCTGGGCCACTTGTCGGTCATCATCCCGATCACCATTGCGGCGATCTTCTTCCTGCTGTTCCTGCTGTTCAACTCGTTGCGCTACGCGACCATGATCATCATGGTGCTGCCGTTCGCGTCGATCGGCGGGATCATCGCGCTGTTCGTGACGGGGGAATACTTGTCGGTGCCTGCCTCTGTCGGCTTCATCGCCCTGTGGGGGATCGCGGTATTGAACGGGGTGGTGCTGGTGTCGTACATCCGTACCTTGCGTGACGACGGCAAGAGCCAGATGGACGCGATCGTCGAGGGCTGCAAACAGCGGTTCCGCCCGGTGATGATGACGGCGACGGTGGCCATGCTCGGGCTGGTGCCGTTCCTGTTCGCGACCGGCCCCGGCTCCGAGATCCAGCGCCCTCTGGCGATCGTGGTGATTGGTGGTCTGATCACTTCCACCCTGTTGACCTTGGTGGTGGTGCCAACCTTGTACAAGAA
>CABHOJ010000092.1 GCA_902168195.1 uncultured Methylotenera sp. | reverse complement strand
GGACGATATTGCACTTACATGGCAACAAAAAGCCCTATTTAAAGGGCTTTAGTGGACTACTTTGGATTCGATTGGACTTGTAGATGGTGCCGATGACCGGAATCGAACTGGTGACCTTCGCATTACGAATGCGCTGCTCTACCAACTGAGCTACACCGGCGGGTACTGAAGTAAGGGCTGAATTATAAGGGCTAGCGGCCCCTACAGCAAACGCGATCTGCGACACGGCCCGTTCAACGGCCTTTGGGAAAGCCGGCGATGCCCATCATGATGCGCACCAGCATGTAGGTCGCCCAGGAAAAGAAACGCCGGAACACATGGCGGCCGTTCCAGTCTTCGCTGCGGATTCGGTACCCACCGACTTCGATCGCCTGCTCGATATCCTGCCGCAGCAGCACCGCGAACTCGCGATTTCGCACGACGATGTTCGCTTCATGCGCCAGCAGCAGGCTCATGGGGTCGATGTTGGACGAGCCGACAGTCGCCCAGAGGTCGTCGATCACCGCCACCTTGCTGTGCATAAAACTCTTGCGGTATTCGTAGATCTCGATGTCGTGCCGCAGGAACAGGCCATAGGCGGCATGCGTGGCGAACATCAGCCAGTATTCCATGCGCCCCTGCAACAACAGGCGCACCCGTACCCCACGTCTGGTGGCGGCGATCAGCGCGCGGCGGAACGCCTTGCCCGGCAGGAAATAGGCATTGGCGATGAGGATATCCTTCTTCGCCGCGCCGATAGCCCGCATATAGGCTCTCTCGATATCGCGCCTATGCAACACGTTGTTACGGATGACATAGGCCGCCCGCATATTGCCGACCGTCGTCGGCATGGGCAGCTTGGCCGACAGGTTGTCATGCACCTGGCGGAAATGCATCCAGCTGATGCGTCGCCAGTGTCGGTAGATGCTGGTATGGATACGCCGCACCAGCGGCCCTTCGACCTTGACCGCGTAATCGATGCGCGGCGCATTGTTGCCGGGGCAGTTCTGGTCGTCGATGATGTTGATGCCGCCGACGAACGCGACACGCCCGTCGACGATCAGCACCTTGCGGTGCAAGCGCCGCAGACGGTTGCGCTTCAATGTCCACGGAGAGATCTTGGGCCGGAAGAACATGAGCTTGACGCCGGCTGCGCGCAACTCCTCGACATAGTCCGGGGAGAGGTTCTTGCTGCCGTAACCATCGAGCAGCACGCATACCACCACACCCCGGTTGACGGCTCGCTTGAGGGCCTCGCCGATCAGGATCCCTGTCTCGTCATGTTCGTAGATATAGGCCTGCAGATGGATCTCCAGCTTAGCCTCGTCGATGGCCGCTGCGATGGCCGGAAAGTATTCCGTGCCGTTGCGTAGCAGCGTGATCTGGTTGCCGGAGATGTACGGGTTCATGATCGTGATAATAACGCGCTCAATGCCGCGTGATCGGAGACCTTGGCGAAGGCCGTGCCGGCATGCACCTCGGCATGATGCACATGGAAACCGCGGGTATAGATGCGATCGAGCCGGAAGAACGGCAACACGGATGGAAAGCTGCGTGCGGAACGACCATGATGATGTTCGAACACTTCGCGGAGATGTAGTCCTTCCACCAGGATCTTGCCAGCGCTCATGCCCCAGTCGTTGAAATCGCCGGCGATGATCAGGGGCGCATCCGGCGGGATGGTCGCCTCGATCCGTTCGCGCATGGCCTGCACCTGCTTGCGGCGCCAGCGAGAGAACAGGCCCAGGTGCACGCAGAGGCAATGCAGGGGCTGTTCCCAGCCCGGCACCTCGATCTCGCAATGCAGCATGCCGCGTTGCTCCACCGTATGCGCGGAGATATCCTCGTTAGTCACTTTGATGATGGGGAATTTGGAGAGCAAGGCGTTGCCGTGGTGGCCGGCGGGATACACCGAATTCTTGCCGTAGGCGTAATCCGGCCAGACGGCGTCCGCCAGGAATTCGGCCTGGCCGTTCGCTGGCCATGTGCTGAAGCGTTTGCTATGCGGGATATGCAGGTCACGCACTTCTTGCAGGAAGACGATGTCGGCGTGTAATTTACGGATGAGGTCGCGTTGCTGGTGCAGCGCGAAACGCGCGTTGAAACTGGTGACACCCTTGTGGATGTTGAAAGTGGCGATCCGTAGCGTGTTCTGCAAATTTGCGACCTTTGTCCAGCGTGACTTATCTGACTTCTAATCCCCTGAACCGGCGGGCGCCGCGTTCAGGTGCGTTGACGTTCACTGCGGTGTGGCTGTCCACGCATGCAGGGCATGCATGGGGACTTGCGAGGGGTCAGGAGGCTTCCAGCATCCTGTCGAGCGCTAGCTTGGCCAGTCTGGCCTCTTCCGGCAGCACCTTGATCTGATTGACCACGTTGCCCGCTGCGAGGTTCTCCAGCGTCCAGGCCAGATGCTGTGGGTCGATACGCGCCATGGTCGAGCATTCGCACACTACATGCGACATGAACTGCACGATCTTGCCGTCCGGCTTGAAGCGCTCAGCCAGGCGATTCACCAGGTTGAGCTCGGTACCGACCAGCCAGCGGGTACCGGGCGCGGAATCGGTGATGGTCTTGACGATATATTCCGTCGAACCGACGTAATCGGATTGCAGGCAGACCTCGAACGGCGCTTCCGGGTGCGAGATGACCTTCCCTTCCGGATGCTCGTTGCGGAACTTGATGATGTTCTGCGGGCGGAACATCTGGTGTACGGCGCAGTGGCCTTTCCACAGCAGGATCTTGGCGTTCTTGATCTGCTCCTCGGTGAGGCCGCCCATGGGCTGGTCCGGATCCCACACCGGCATCTGCTCGAGCGGGATGCCCATCTTGTAGCCGCTCCAGCGACCGAGATTCTGGTCCGGGAAGAACAGCACCTTCTCACGCCGCGCGAAACTCCACTCCAGCATCTTGGTGGCGTTGGTCGAGGTGCAGACGATGCCGCCATGCTCGCCGCAGAAGGCCTTGAGGTCGGCTGCGGAATTGATGTAAGTGAGCGGCGTCACTTCTTGATCGAAATCCAGCACCTTGTTCAATTCGCGGAAACTGCGCTCGACCTTGGCGAGGTTGGCCATATCGGCCATGGAACAGCCGGCGGACAAGTCGGGCAAGATGGCGATCTGTTCGGGCCGCGAGAGGATATCGGCGACCTCGGCCATGAAATGCACGCCGAGGAAGACGATGAATTCGGCATCGACATCGGCCGCGTGGCGCGAGAGCTTGAGCGAGTCGCCGGTGAAATGTGCGTGCTTGTAGACGCCTTCCTGCTGGTAGTGGTGACCGAGGATCACCAGACGGTCACCCAGCTTTTCCTTGGCTGCGAGGATGCGCTGCTGGCACTCCTCGTCGGCGGAGTTCTGGAAGCGTTCGAATTTGATGGTGGCTGTTTGCATAATGTGATTTTACAACTTCAAGTGATGCCGTTCACCCAACCGCTTGAGTGCGTCGACGTTAGTCCATGAGAATACGCGCTTCGCTGCTTCGCGCCAGTCCACCCATTCATAGCGCACGTGCTCGTCCGGTGCGAGTTGGACATCGCGCGGCGCCGGCAATTCAAGTCCGAACAGATGCTCGACGTTCTCGGTCACGCCCGGCGCATAGCGATGACGCCAGTGCGGGTAGATCTCGTAGACGTTGGACGCCTGCCAATCCTCGAACTTGTAAGCCAAGGCATCCAGCCCGGTCTCTTCCTGTACCTCCCGGATCGCCGCGTCATAGGGGGTCTCGCCCGCCTCGATACTGCCCGTCACCGATTGCCAGAAGCCCGGCTTATCGGCGCGCTCCATGATGAGCACCTGTAGATCAGGGGTATGTATCAGAACGAGTGCAGAAACCGGGACTTTGTAACCCACTAGTCACCCTCGAACTCGCAGAGAGCGAACATCGTGTGGCCCTTGGCTTCTAGGCGCTTGCGACCGCCAAGACTGATGAGGTCGATGATGAACGCGCATTCGACGACTTCGCCACCGAGTTTCTCGATGAGCGCTGCGGAAGCCAGTGCCGTGCCGCCGGTGGCGATGAGGTCATCCACCAGCAGGATACGCTCGCCCTTCTCGATGGCGTCCTTGTGGATCTCCACGCGGTCGCTACCGTATTCCAGCTCGTAATCGTGGCCCATGGTCTCGGCCGGCAGCTTGCCGCCCTTGCGCACCGGGACGAAACCCACGCCCAACTTGTAAGCCAGCGGCGCACCGACGAGGAAACCGCGCGACTCGACACCGACCACCTTATCGATACGCTGGTCGGCATAGCGCTTGGCGAACTCGTCGATGGTGACCTTGAGACCCAGCGGGTCTTTCAGCAGTGTCGTGATGTCACGGAACTGCACCCCCTGCTTGGGGTAATGCGGGATGGTGCGAATGAGGGATTTGATGGTCATTTCTTGCGCCAATTCCCAGCCCTTGCTTTCTGCTGCAAATGTCGAGCCACTTTATCTTCTATCTCGAATAAATATTCATTTATTTCAATGGCTGCAGCGTCACATGAAGTGTTATCGCACTTAAAAAGTGTTCCTCTTCCGTAATAGGAGCTTTTGTCAGCTGGACGAATTTGAATATCGCACTTTACGCAGAATGGGCACAGTTCGACAGGCTGGCCTGAGCCATAAGAGTATTTCCAACGCCATCGGATTCCAAAGAATTCGTCTTGACTATATTGCCGGTAATCACTCGCACTCTTGGCCGATGTCAGAAGTCGCACAGCAGCAATTAATTTTGTAGCGAGCAGTAAAAAAGACAATAAAAGTAAAAAACCAATCAGCCAATTTGGCAGCGCTGTTTTTTTCGTTAGAAAAGTAATGGTTTCAATTAAAAAATTCTTTATTAGTGGCCAGAATGGTGAGAAATAGCTTCCAAAACCAATGAGGATTGCAGCAATCACGCTGCTTATAACTGGATCGTGCCAAATTCTTTTCAGAAAATTTAACATCCAAATCCTAAATGAAATTCGC
>CABHOJ010000091.1 GCA_902168195.1 uncultured Methylotenera sp. | reverse complement strand
CTGGGACCGTTGCGACATCAAGGCGATCTCGCTGTTGCCCAACGTGCTGATGCGGCAGATGGCCGTGGATGCCGGGGCGGTCGAGACGGTGATGTTCCGCGACGGCATCCTCACCGAAGGCGCCGCCAGCAACATTCTGGCGGTCGAGGCTGGCGTGATCCTGGCCCCGCCCAAGGATCGACATATGTTGCCGGGCATCACCTACGACCTCATCCTCGAGCTGGCCGAAGCCAACGGCATCCCGGTTGAGATCGGTTATTTCGAGGAAGCCAGGATCCGGGCAACCGACGAGTTGTGGATCACCTCATCGACCAAGGAAGTGCTGGCCATCGTCACGCTCGATGGGCAGCCTATTGGAAACGGCCAACCCGGCCCCATGTTCCATCGTATGTACCAACTCTATCAAGATTACAAGAATCAGGTGATGCGCCATGGCTGAGCAAGAAGAGACCCTCATCGAGTTCCCGACCGACTTTCCGATCAAAGTCATGGGCGAGACGCATGACGCGTTCGCCTCGACCATCATCGACCTCATCCGCGTCCACACGCCGGAGTTCGATGCCAGCCGCGTCGAGATGCGCGCCAGCTCGGGCGGCCGCTACATCAGCCTGACCTGCACGGTGTTCGTCACTTCCAAGCCTCAGCTGGATGATATCTATCGCTCGCTGTCGTCGCATCCTGCGGTCAAGTACGTCCTTTAAGCGTCATGCACGCCTTGCAGATCCGCCAGCTGGGCCGGACCGATTACGAGACGACATGGCATGCCATGCAACGCTTCACCGCGGAGCGCGGTCCGACCACCCCAGACGAACTGTGGATCACGGAGCATCCGCCGGTCTATACCCTGGGCCTCAACCGCAAGGACGTCCGTCTGCCGAACCGCAAGGATATCCCTGTGGTCATGGTCGACCGTGGCGGCAAGATCACGTATCACGGCCCCGGCCAAGTGGTGATCTACCTCTTGATCGACTTGGCACGCCGAGGTTTGAACGTGCGGCAACTGGTGAACGCGATGGAGGGCAGCATCATCGACCTCCTCGCCCATGCCGGCATCCCGGCCGTGGCAAGGGCTGACGCGCCGGGTGTCTACATTGACGGCAGCAAGGTCGCCTCGCTGGGCCTGAGACTCAAGCGGCAGTGCTGTTACCACGGCCTCGCCCTGAATGTGGACATGGACCTGTCGCCCTTCCTCGCCATCGATCCCTGTGGTTACCAAGGCATGCAGGTGACACAACTCAAGGACCTTGGCGTGGCCTCATCGCCGTCAGCGGTCGCCGAACTGTTGCTACGGTTTCTGCAGGCCAGGCTCAGCCCGACAAACGCATCGACAGCAAGCTAAGCGCTTGAGAATTTGAGATAATCGCGCTCATGAGCCAAACCATCACCCCCAAGCCACCGACCAAGGTCGCCGGCGTCAAGGAATCGAGCGCCGAGAAGATGGCGCGCATCCCGATCAAGATCGTGCCGCAGCCTGCCATGCGCAAGCCGGAATGGATCCGCATGAAAGTGCCGGATTCCGCACGCTTCCAGGAGATCAAGCAGGTCCTGCGCGAGAACAACCTGCATACGGTCTGCGAAGAAGCCTCGTGCCCCAACATCGGCGAATGCTTCAGCGGCGGTACGGCGACCTTCATGATCCTCGGCGACATCTGCACCCGACGTTGCCCGTTCTGCGACGTGTCGCACGGCAAGCCTTTGGCGCCTGACGTCAACGAACCGGAGAATCTCGGCAGCACCATCGCCAAGATGCGGCTCAAGTATGTGGTCATCACCTCGGTCGACCGTGACGACCTGCGCGATGGCGGCGCCCAGCACTTCGTCGATTGCATCGCCTCGGTGCGCAAGCACTCGCCGTCGATCAAGGTCGAGATCCTGGTGCCGGATTTTCGCGGCCGACTCGACCGTGCCATGGCGATCCTGACCCAGGCACCACCTGATGTCATGAACCACAATCTGGAGACTGTGCCGCGCCTTTACAAGGAAGCGCGTCCCGGTTCCGATTACCAGAACTCGTTGAATCTGCTCAAGGTGTTCGGCGAGCAACATCCGGGCGTGCCGACCAAATCCGGCCTCATGCTGGGACTGGGTGAAACCGACGAAGAGATCCTGCAAGTGATGCAGGACTTGCGGGCGCATGGCGTCACCATGCTGACCTTGGGACAATACCTGCAACCGAGCCAGCATCATCTGCCCGTGAAGCGTTTCGTCACTCCGGCGCGTTTTGCGCAGTTCGAACAAGAGGCCTTGGCCATGGGCTTCACGCATGCCGCTTGCGGCCCCATGGTGCGCTCGTCCTATCACGCCGATCAGCAAGCGCACTCTGCCGGCGTCTAAGCGACATTCGCGTTCATCATGAAAGCAGAACAGGAGCCGCGGCTCCTGTTTTTTTTTATGTGCGACTATCCCCTTGCCAGTCTTAACGATGATCGTCTCTACCTGTTGATGCCACGTGATCGCGCTGGACAGTGAAGGCCAAAAAAAACCCCATGCAAACACTTGCATGGGGGTGTAGTCAAATCCCTATGGAGAAAGATCTGGCTGAAAATGTACTTGCCCGATCGCTCGGGCAAGATTTTTTTATTACAGACTGAACACGCTCAGTGCACCGCCGCCAGGGGCAGCGTTGTACTTGGTCAGTTCCTTGTAGCCACCAGCGGCACCCAGTGCATCGGTGTCATTGGTCATACCAAGGTTCATCGCCACGCCAGCCCAACCGCCGATACCGGACAGTACGCCAACGTATTGCTTACCCTTGTGGCCATAGGTGAATGCATTACCGATCACGCCGGAACCGACTTGGAACTTCCACAGTTCCTTACCGGATTGTGCGTCAACAGCCTTGAACCAACGATCCAACGTGCCGTAGAACACGATGTCGGATGCGGTTACCAGAGCGCCACCCCAAGCAGAGAATTTCTCCTTGTTGTACCACTTGGACTTGTTGGTCATTGGATCGTAAGCAGCAAAGCCACCCATTACGCCGTCAGGACCAGCAAACATGGTCAGCGTAGCGCCTACCCATGGTTGACCTGCAACGTACTTGGACTCAACTGGCTCGTAGGTCATACAAACGTGGTTGAGTGGGCTGTATACCAGACCGGTACGTGGGGAGTAAGCAGCTGGCTGCTGGTCCTTGGTACCCAATGCTGCTGGGCAGATGCCCTTGGCATTGTAGTCTTGGTGGGTGGAGTACTTAGCGTTCTTGCTTGGTACGCCGGACTTCAGGTCAACGCCGTCTGCCCAGTTGACGAACGGGTGTACCTTTTCAGCAGCAACCAGCGAACCGTTTGCAGCATTGAAGGTGTAAGCGAAACCGTTACGGTCATGGTGCCATGCGTAGGTCTTGCCACCCTTGTCGAACAGGATCACTTCGTTGATGCCGTCATAGTCCCACTCATCGTGAGGGGTCATTTGATAGCCCCACTTTGCAACGCCAGTGTCGAGGTCACGAGCGAAAATGGTCATGGACCACTTGTTGTCGCCAGGACGTACGTCTGGGTTCCAAACGGATGGGTTACCGGTACCGTAGTAAACCAGGTTGGACTTAGCATCATACGGCCACCAGCCCCATACGGAACCGCCACCATGTTGCCAGCCATCCTTAACTGCTTGTGGCTTCAGCCAGGTCTTCACACCGAGGTCCTTCTCAGGGAACTTCAGTTGATCCTTGGACAGGGCCTTGAAAGAACCACCTTCTTTGTTACCACCGTTCACGTCTTCATAGACGGACAGGGCACTGTAGTGTGGGTTTTCTTTGTTGAAGTCAGCACCGATCAGCACTTCGCTGTCAGGACCAGTGGAGTAGGCCTTCCATGCCAGGGAGCCGTCTTTGATGTTGTACGCAGCGATGAAGCAGCGAACACCGAATTCAGCACCGGAGCAACCGGTCAGGACCTTGTCCTTGATCACGTGCGGAGCGTTCGTGTTGGTAGCACCAACCTTAGGATCGGTGTTCTTGACTTCCCAGACTTTAGCACCGGTCTTCGCGTCCAGAGCGACCATCATGCCGTCGTTCTGTTGCAGGAAGATCTTGCCATCGCCAAAGCCCAGACCACGGCTCACGTTGTCGCAGCACAGAACGGCTTGAACGGATGGGTCTTGCTTAGGGAAATAGGACCAGACGATCTTTTGGTTGTCGTTCAGGTCAAGGGCGTAAACGTTGTTTGGGAACGCGGTGTGTACGTACATCATGTTACCGACGACGACTGGGGAACCTTCGTGGCCACGGTTAACACCGGTAGCGAAAGTCCAGGCAGCCTTCACGTTCTTGACGTTGCCCTTGTTGATTTGGGTCAGCTTGCTGTAAGCCTGGTTGTCATGCTGGCCACGTGGGTGTGCCCAGTTGTTGGCATCCTTCATTGCGGCTTCTTGGTCAGCAGCAGCGGAAGCGACCAATGGCATAGCCATGGATGCACCAACTACCAAACCGAGAGCCAGCTTGATTTTGCTCATCTCCATTTTAAATCTCCATAGTGATTACTACTAAGGGTTTAATCAAAAAGTAAAGCTACGAATCCAGGCTTCGACGCTTATGAATTTGCGTGATAGCACTCATATTCATAGCTTACTTTCGCACCAAAAATTTATGTGCGTGGATGATATTAGAACTTTCCAAAATGATTTGCAATAGTCTATTTACAATTTATTTACAATTTCTGTGTGACAATCTCGCATGCCCACCGACCGCGTCGGCAACAACGAATTTATCTCATTAATAATCAACAACTCACGTTAGAAAACCTCATGTCTCAGACCACTTACAATTTGTATCAGGAGATCGAACCCTATACCGCCAGTTGGCTGAAGGTCTCGCCTATCCACCAGATTTATTATGAAGAGTCCGGCAATCCTGATGGCTATCCGGTCGTGTTCCTGCACGGCGGTCCTGGCAGCGGATGCAACCCGACACAGCGACGCTTCTTCGACCCGGTGCACTATCGCATCATCCTGCTGGATCAGCGCGGTTGTGGGCGTAGCCTGCCATTGGGCGAGACCGAAGACAATGATACTGATGCGCTGGTATCCGACCTTGAGCAGCTACGGTCGGCCCTGAACATCGAGCGATGGCTGGTCTTTGGTGGTTCGTGGGGTAGTTCGCTGGCGCTTGCGTATGCCATAGCCCACTCAAGCCGGGTCACCGGATTGATCCTGCGCGGGATATTCCTTAGCCGACAAAGTGAACTCGACTGGTTCCTTGGGGGATCCTTGCATTTCTATCCCGAGGCGTGGAGCAAGCTAGTGAGCTATCTGCCGCATGATGAGCGATCCGATGTGTTACAGGCATTCGCGCAACGTGTATTCTCCGACGACGCCAATATCAGTGTGCCGGCTGCCACGGCGTGGAACACCTATGAAGGCAACATCATGACCCTGCGACCTAGCGATGGGGGCAAGCCGGTGTCGGATGAGATTCAGCTAGCGCGCGCCCGCATCCAGCTACACTATATATTGCATGCTTGTTTCATCGGTCAGCGTGACATGCTTAAAGAAGTCAGCGCATTGAGCGCTATCCCGACCGTGATCGTACAAGGCCGCTACGATATGGTGTGTCCACCCTTGACGGCATGGGAGTTGAAGCAAGCCATGCCCCATGCGGAATTCGTCATGGTGCCGGATGCGGGCCACTCGGCGATGGAGCCGGGCACGACATCCGCCTTGGTCGCTGCAACTGAATCCTTCAAATCCTTGTCTCGATCCAAGTAGGCATTCGGAGCCGCGTAGACATCCATGGGCATCAAATTCCAGCAGATCAGAGAGCTTGGCAATCATCCCGCCATCGTCAAACCCCGGGCGGCTTATGCGAAGCATCACTACAGCACGCCGCTTTTCGTACTACGGGAGACGCTAAGCGCATTCCAGCTGCATAACGGTTTCAGCATCTCGGCATCGCTATCGTTCTATGCCATGTTCGCATTGATCCCGCTGGCACTATTGATGTTCTTCATGCTGAGCCATCTGATCGTGTCCTCGAACTATGCGATCGTCAAACTCGCCATCCTCACGGGTAATCTCGTTCCAAAATTCAGCAACCGCATCATGATCGAGGTCTATAACGTCTCCCAGCATCAAGCGGTTTGGGGGGCTTCTGTCTCTTATACACATCTCCGAGCC